>JAYURR010000181.1:0-30537 GCA_043756605.1 Chitinophagaceae bacterium | reverse complement strand
AATAATGGATAATGCCTTAGCTTCATAATTCTGTTTATTCTGCATAAATTTATACAATCAAAAGCACAACGAAGATGTTTAAATTACGAAAAGCTGCTAAAATTATCTTAGCATTATCAATTATCCAACTATCAATTATCCATTCATTTTCTCAGCCCTTAAAACCTCTAAAAGCTTTTACTCATGCTGATACCTTACGTGGCACTTATGGCCCATCAAGAGATTGGTGGGATGTGTTGAAATATGATCTGCATGTTAGGTTTAATTTGAAGGATAGTTCGATTAGTGGCGAAAACGTAATTCAAATTAAAACCCTTAAAAAAGCTGACATATTGCAAATTGATCTGCAAGAACCAATGATTCTGGATGAGTGTTACATCACTACCGAATCACCTTATCCTCTCAAGTATAACCAAACCTCTATTCCTTTAAAAGAGATAATAAAAGACGGCAATGCCTATTTTATCAAAATACATCCAGCATTTGGATCAACTAAAAGTGATAAACCTTTTTATTTAACTGTTAAGTACCACGGCAAACCCCGTGTCGCCGTTCGCCCACCATGGGATGGCGGTTTAATAATGAAGAAAGATGAAAAGAACAATCCCTTTGTAAGCATTGCCTGTCAGGGTTTAGGTGCCAGCGTTTGGTATCCCTGTAAAGATCACCAGGCAGATGAACCTGATAGCGCCGAAATGCATATTACCATACCAGACTCATTAATGTGTGTTGGTAATGGCCGCTTCAGGGGTAAAATAAATAATGGCGATGGAACGGCAACTTATGATTGGGCAGTTACCAATCCCATCAATAGTTACAACCTCATTCCCTACATTGGTAAGTACACACACTTCAGCGAAGTATATAATGGCGAAAAAGGAAAACTAGATATGGATTACTGGGTGCTTGAATATAACCTCGATAAAGCCAAAACACAATTTAAAGATGCACCACGCATGATGAAGGCTTTTGAACATTGGTTTGGCCCGTATCCTTTTTACGAAGATGGTTTTAAATTGGTGGAAGCTCCGCATTTGGGTATGGAGCATCAGAGCGCTACAGCCTACGGCAATAAATATAAAAATGGTTATTTAGGTAGAGATTTAAGCGGCACCGGCTGGGGATTAAAATGGGATTTCATTATTATACACGAAAGCGGCCACGAGTGGTTTGCCAATAATATTACCAGTAAAGATATTGCTGATATGTGGGTGCATGAAGGGTTTACCAACTACAGCGAAACCCTGTTTACAGATTATTGGTATGGCAAACAGGCCGGTAACGAATACCTGATTGGCACCCGTAAAGGAATACAAAATGATATTCCCATCATTGGCATATACAATGTAAACCAGGAGGGTAGCGGCGATATGTATCCCAAATCGGGCAATATGCTGCACTCCATCCGCCAGGTAATTAATGATGATACTTTGTTCAGAGAAATATTGCGGGGTTTAAATAAAACATTCTATCACCAAACGGTTACTACCAAACAGGTTGAAGATTATATAAACAAGCAAAGCAACATAAATTTCAGTAAAATATTTGATCAGTATTTACGTACCACACAAATTCCGGTGCTGGAGTATAAAGTTGATGGTTACAAACTCCGTTACCGCTATACCAATTGCGTTAAAGGATTTAATCTGCCATTAAAAATAAAATTTAAAACGGAGCAATGGATAAAGCCAACCAAAAAATGGAAAACTTTGAATTTATATCCCGAAGGCGATAACAGTTTTACGGTGGATCCAAATTTCTACATTAAAACAAAAAAGGTAGATTAATTTAGCCCCAAACAAAGCTATGTCGCAAATTCGCAAGCAAAGTATCATTTCCTCACTGGTAGTATATATTGGCTTTGCTATTGGCTTTTTTAATACCTGGTTATTTACACGTGAGGGCGGTTTTACGCAGGCCCAGTACGGACTTACGGGAGTTTTTATGGCCGTTGCCAACATCATGTTTTGCGTGGCCAATCTGGGCATGCCATCCTACATTCATAAATTTTATCCCTATTATAACGACAATCTTCCTGCAAAGAAAAACGACCAACTTACCTGGGCGGTGTTTTTTTCTTTGTTTGGTTTTTGCTTAGTTATCATTGCCGGTATTTTATTTAAGGATATTGTAATCAAAAAATACGGTACCAATGCCCCCGACCTGGTAAAGTATTATTATTATATTTTTCCTTTTGGTATGGGGCTTACATTATTTGCTATTTTAGAAGCTTATGCCTGGCAGTTAAAAAAATCTGTGCTCTCTAATTTTTTACGTGAAATACAATTTCGCCTATTTACAACCATATTAATTGTACTCTTTTTTGCAGGCATTCTTACATCCTTTGATCTTTTTATTAAAATTTATTCCTTTACTTTTTTAGGCGTGGCCGTAATATTGCTAGTTTATCTTTTGTGGCAAAAAAAGATTTTTTTAACCTTTTCTGTAAGCAGGGTTTCTAAAAAATTCTTTAAAAAGATTGTTACACTGCTGTCTTTTGTTTACGGCGGCAGCCTTGTGTTTACAGTTTCACAGGTGTTTGATACCATTGTTATTGCTGCGGCTTTGGATAATGGCCTTGCATTGGTTGGCATTTACACGCTGGCACAAAATATTGCCAGTTTAATACAAGCTCCGCAGCGGGGTATTATTTCTTCATCGCTAAGTGCATTATCGCAGGCATGGAAAGATAAAGACATGAAACGCATCAGCAGGATATACCGCAGCTCTTCTATCAATCAATTAATATTTTCTGTGGGCATGTTTGCACTGATCTGGCTTAATTTTGCAGATGCCATACCCACATTAAACATGCAGGCAGGTTATAAAGAAGCCATGTGGGTTTTTTTTTACATCGGGCTTATGCGTATTGTAGATATGGGCACTGGTGTAAACAGTCAGATCATCAGCACATCAACCTATTGGCGTTTTGATTTTTATACCGGCATAATTTTGCTTACGCTAACACTGCCGCTAAACTATATCTTAACAAAATACTATTATGGTATAATGGGCCCGGCTATAGCCAACCTTATAACTTTTACCATTTACAATGCCATACGTTATTGGTTTTTAATAAAGAAGTTTAACCTGCAACCTTTTACTGTTAAAAGTATTTACACCATCGTACTGGGAATTACCGTTTTTTATTGCTGTTATTTACTTTTTGATAGTGTAGATGGATTTGCAGGATTATTTGGAAGAAGTATTGTTTTTCTTATTCTCTTCATCGCCGGCATTTTTTTTCTGAAACTTTCGCCAGATGTAATCCCTGTTTGGAAGACATTTCAAAAAAAACTAGGCATAAAAAAAGGAGATTAAATCTCCCTGTACATAAACTTACAATTATTTTATTCAACCGGTTCAGCAACTGTTATTCTTCCTCCACCTACAAATTTTTTGCTCCAATATGTTTCCGATAAATTACTGATGGTTACGCCTATGCTGGTACTGGCATGTGTAAAGTAACCATTGCCCAAATACATGCCTACATGGCTTATACCGCCCCTTGTGTTAAAAAAAACCAGATCGCCCTGTTGCATTTCTTCCATATCAAGTTTAATACAATTGGCGTATTGGTCACGTGCCGTACGGGGCAATACCAAATTAAATACATGGTGCACCAAAGTACCGGTATAGGCACTGCAATCAATACCCTTGCTGGTTGCACCACCGTAGCGGTAGCGTGTACCAATCCATTTTTCAATTTCGGTAAATAAAATAAGGTTGGTTACAGATTCTACATCCACATCCAGCAATTGAGCATATTTAAATTGGAGAGAGCTGAAGGTTTCAATAGAGGCAGACGCTTCATTTTTACTGGAAGCCTTTTTATTTTGGTTTTCAAAAGATTTTGCCTCAGCTAAAGGTGCTGATATAAATTCTAATGGGCCAATAAATTGGGTTAATTTTTTTTGTGCAACATGCGCATTAATCTGCTCTATATTAACAGATGGTTGCGCTTTAGTGGTTAAAGTTGTTCCTGAAAAAATGCCGATGGCTACAGAAACAAGAAAGAAGTTTTTCATACGTAAACTTTTGGTTTAAAACGTAAGTACAACTTAGTCTTGTGTTTTTTACTCTTCTTACATTCTTTTATTTATCTGCTTATCTTTCCTTACCTGTGAGTCCTGTCCTACAAACTGATGAATATATTAATTTTCTAATGCGGTGCAAAGGTAACCTGCAAATGCCGTAAATGCAAGCTGTTAACAGTTTATTATAATTTCAATCGTTTGCATAACTTATTTAATGTGGAAAAACGAATTAGTGATGCAGGTTATTGTTGGCGATATTTGCTACTCCGTTTCTGGTTTCTCGTTTTTACGTTTATCGTTGTAAGCTTATTTTTAGCCCAAACGAGTAACAAGTAACAAAAAACAAGAAACGAGAAACGAGAAACGATTTTACTATGCAGTTTTCCCACTTACACGTACATACACAGTTTTCGTTGCTGGATGGAGCAGCATCTATAAAAAATCTTTACAAAAAAGCCATTGCAGATGGTATGCCTGCATTGGCTATAAGCGATCATGGCAACATGTTTGGCGCATTTGAATTTGTAAAAGAGGCTTACAATCATAAAAATGATGATGGCTCTTTAAAAGTTAAACCTATTGTTGGTTGCGAGTTTTATATTACTACAGACAGGCACCGTAAAACTTTTAGTAAAGAAGAAAAAGATCCACGCAATCACCAGATATTATTGGCAAAAAATGCAGAAGGATATAAGAACCTGGTGAAGCTTACTTCGCTTGGATACATTGAGGGCATGTACTCAAAATATCCACGTATTGACAAAGAACTGATTCATAAATACCACGAAGGATTAATTGCAACAACCTGCTGCCTTGGTGCGTTGGTACCGCAAACTATTTTAAAAAAAGGTGAAGAAGAAGGCGAGAATGAATTTAAATGGTGGCTAAATATTTTTCAGGATGATTATTATGTAGAGCTGCAGCGCCATGGCATTCCGGAGCAGGAAAAAGTAAATGAAGTGTTGCTGAAGTTTGCAAAAAAATACAATGTAAAAGTAATTGCCAGTAACGATAGCCATTATGTTGATCAGAAAGATTACAACGCACACGACATTTTACTCTGCATAAATACCGGCGAAAAACAGGCTACCGAAAAATGGAAAGGTGGTGGCGATGATGATGTTTTTTCTAAAGGCAAACGTTTTGCTTTTCCCAACGATCAGTTTTATTTAAAGACCGGTGCCGAGATGACGGAGGTTTTTAAAGACCTGCCCGAAGCCATTGATAATACCAATGAAATTGTAGGTAAGATTGACTTGCTGAATTTAAAAAGAGACATACTGCTCCCCCACTTTACGGTACCTGCCAATTTTAAAACGCAGGATGAATACCTGGCGCATTTAACCTGGTCGGGTGCTAAGGAACGTTATAAAATTTTATCGCCGGAGGCAGAAGAAAGATTAAGTTTTGAGTTAGGCATTATTGAAAAGATGGGCTTTGCCGGTTACTTTTTAATTGTAGGCGATTTTATTAAAGCCGGTCGTGATATGGGCGTATTTATTGGCCCTGGCCGAGGCTCTGCAGCCGGTAGTGCGGTTGCGTATTGCATCGGCATTACAAATATTGATCCCATAAAATATAATTTACTGTTCGAAAGGTTCCTGAATCCCGAACGTAAGAGCATGCCCGATATAGACACGGATTTTGATGATGAAGGCCGGCAGAAAGTATTGGATTATGTGGTGCAGAAATATGGTAAAAACCAGGTGGCACAAATCATTACGTATGGCACCATGGCTGCAAAATCCAGCATTGCCGATGTATCCAGAGTAATGGATTTGCCGCTGGCAGAAAGCAGGGCTATTTCAAAATTAGTACCAGAGCGGCCGGGCATTAATTTAAAAAGATTATTGCATGCGCCATTCACTATTAAAGAAGCGAAAGCCGGAGAAAAATCGCTGGAAGAAAAAGAACAATTGCAGGCAGAGGATATTGAAAACGTAAAAAAGTTAAGAGAGATTTATGCCGGTGATGATTTACCCAGCAGGATTTTACATGAGGCTGAAATTCTGGAAGGCTCTGTTCGTAACACCGGCATTCATGCATCAGCCATCATCATTGCACCAAAAGATCTTACTGAATTATTACCCGTAGCAACTTCTAAAGAATCAGAACTTTGGCTTACACAAATTGAAGGCAATTCAATTGAAGAAGCCGGTGTAATTAAAATGGACTTTTTAGGTTTAAAAACCCTTAGCATTTTAAAAACGGCTTTATCTCTTATAAAACAAAACCATGCTGTAGTAATTGATATTGATGCCATTCCGTTGGATGATGAAAAAACCTACAAGCTTTACCAGCAAGGCGATACAAACGGAACTTTCCAGTTTGAAAGCCCCGGTATGCAAAAATATTTACGGGAGTTAAAGCCTGATAAATTTGCCGATCTTATTGCGATGAACGCCCTCTATCGCCCCGGCCCCATGGCGTACATACCTGAGTACATTGACCGTAAGCACGGCAAAAAACAGGTTGAGTATGACCTGGCAGATATGGAAGAATTTTTGAAAGAAACTTATGGTATTACCGTGTATCAGGAGCAGGTAATGTTGCTCTCTCAAAAACTGGGTGGTTTTAGCAAGGGCGATGCAGATATTTTGCGTAAGGCCATGGGTAAAAAACAAAAAGCCGTACTGGATAAAATGAAAGTACAGTTTGTTGATGGTGCCACCGCTAAAGGCCATGCAAAAGAAACGCTTGAAAAAGTATGGACAGACTGGGAAGCTTTTGCACAATACGCTTTCAACAAATCACATTCAACCTGCTATGCTTTTGTTGCTTACCAAACTGCCTATTTAAAAGCGCATTATCCCAGCGAATATATGGCGGCGGTGCTAAACCATGCCGGCAGTATTGATAAGATCACCTTCTTTATGGAAGAGTGTAAACGTATGGGATTAAAAGTGCTTGGGCCCGATATTAATGAATCGCAAAACGGCTTTGCCGTAAATGCAAAAGGCGAAATACGTTTTGGTTTTAGTGGATTGAAAGGCGTTGGCGAAAATGCCATCCACAATATTATTGAAGAGCGAACCAAGCATGGGCCGTACTCAACGATATACGACTTAGCAAAACGTGTCAATCACCGCAATGCCAGTAAAAAATCGTTGGAGAGCCTGGTTTATTCCGGTGCGTTTGATTGTTTTAAAGATGTTACCCGTGCACAATATTTTTACCAGGCTCCCGGCGATGTGCAGGGGTTGGATAAGATATTAAAATTTGGCTCCGTTTTTCAAAATCAAAATGCCAACTCGGCAAATACATTGTTTGGCGATATGCAAATGCCGGATATTGTACCGCCCAAATTATCTATCTGCGAACCGTGGCCGCTGGCAGTGCAATTAGATTATGAAAAAGAAGTTACCGGCATGTTTATGAGCGGCCATCCGTTGGATAATTATAAGTTTGAAATGCAGCATTATAACATTACACCGCTGGCCGATTATGTTGAATTTAAACTGGCAGTAAACACTCATGCCAATCCTGCAAAGAGTTTCAGGCTGGCCGGGCTGGTGGTAGATGCACAACACCGCCTAACAAAAAAGGGGAAAAACTTTGCTGTTTTAACTTTGGAAGATTATAGCGGCAAAGCTGAGTTTATGCTCTGGAGCGAAGACTATGTGAAGTACACAAACTATTTGGAGAAGGGTTTGATAGTGATGATTGAAGGTGCTTTCCGGCAACGGTACGATGGGCAATCTTACGAATTCAGCATAAACAAATTGCACTTGCTGGAAACGGTAAAATCTACCTTAACCAAACAGGTTATTATTGATGTGGAGCCGCAGTTTATTAACGAAGAAATGGTGGAGTTTATTGATGCGAATGTAAAAGCAAACCCTGGTAAAACTTCTATTAAATTTAATGTAATTGACAACCGCAATAAATTTAAGGTTGGTATGTACAGCCTGGAAAAAAGTGTGCTGATGAATGATGATCTGGCTTTTTATTTAAATGAGAATAAGGATATTGAGGTGAGTGTGGTAACGGCATAACGTTAATCCGTTAATTGGTTAAACCGTTAATCCGGAGAACAGTTCATGAATTGGTTAGGTTTTTTACTAATTAACAGATTAACGGATTAACATTTTTCCAATTCCAGCCACAATGGCTTCATCTATGCCAATAATAAGTTCGGCACACACTGTGGATATGTCATAACAACATATTCAAAACTTTGGATTTAAATTTGCCCTCTATAAAAAGCAAACTAAAATTTTAAAATAAATATTATGGCACAAGAATTCACAGATGCAAACTTTAAAGCAGATGTTTTAGACTCTGATAAATTATCCGTTATTGACTTTTGGGCAGAATGGTGCGGCCCATGCCGTGCAATAGGCCCGGTTATTGAAGAACTTGCTACAGAATATGCTGGCAAAGTAAATATCGGCAAAGTAAATGTTGATAATAACCCGCAGGTTTCTATGAACTACGGCATCACCAGCATTCCTGCAATACTTTTTGTAAAAGGCGGACAGGTGGTTGATAAATTAGTTGGAGCACAACCAAAATCAAACTTTGTAAAAAAGATTGAGCAGCATAAATAATAATCGTATTTAAATCTTCATTTTAAAACTTAAGCTTTTAATTATGGGAAAAGGATCAAAACCAACGAATGCACCAAGCGGAACCGGTAAGCCTTCAGGCAGCGGAAGAGGAAATAATCCTCCTGCAGCACCGGCACCTAAACCAAAAGGAAGATAAAAACGATTTTCACAGATAAAAAAATGCCCCAGAATTACGGGGCATTTTTAATGCAACAATAGTTGAGTTGAATAATTAATGTTGCACGTTAGCTAAAGCTTTCGGATCGTGTTTGTGTTTGAAGAATACAAGGAACAGCACTGCAACAACCAGCACATAAGCGGCAAATGCCTGCCATATTCCGTGCCAGTCGCGGTTGCCATCGGCCGATGTAAAATATTTTTGTATAAGCCATCCGCTTATTAATGCACCCAGCACAGCTCCTACTCCATTTGTTGCCATCATAAAAAGACCCTGTGCACTGGAGCGAATGTTTGCACCGGTTGTAGTTTCAATAAACAATGAGCCGGAGATGTTGAAAAAATCAAATGCCATTCCATAAACGATGCAGGAAAGTACAATCATCCACAAACCACCCGCAGGATCGCCGTAAGCAAAAAGCCCAAAGCGTAAAACCCATGCCAGCATAGATATAAGCATCACATTCTTAATTCCAAAACGTTTTAAAAAGAAAGGAATGGCAAGAATGAAAAGCGTTTCTGAAATTTGTGAAATGGACATGATGAGTGTTGATCTTTTTACAACAATAGACTCTGCATAAACAGGGTTTTTTGCAAATTCTGATAAATACACATCGCCATACATATTGGTTAATTGCAAGGCAGCACCCAAAAACATAGAGAATAAAAAGAACAAAGCCATTTTCGAGTTGCCAAATAAAGCAAATGCTTTAAGGCCTAACTTTTCTACAAGGGTTGCATTTTCTGAAATTAATTTGGGTGGCGGGCATTTAGGAAGTGTAAAAGAATAAAGGCCTAATATTACTGCTGCCGCAGCCGAAATATAAAACATATTGCCTGATGCCTTGTTACCAGTTAAATTGGTAAACCACATGGCAACAATAAAACCAATGGTACCCCAAACCCTGATGGGCGGAAATACTTTTACAACATCGTACTCACTATTTTTTAAAATGGTGTAAGAAATAGAGTTCGATAATGAAATGGTAGGCATGTAACAAAGCATGGCTCCAAATATTACCCACCAAAAAGTTGCCGGATCTTCTACCGAAGGTATAAAAGCCAAAAACAAAGCACCAATAAAATGCAGTATGCCATATAGTTTTTCGGCACTCACCCACCTGTCGGCAATAATACCGGTAATTGCAGGCATTATCAAAGATGCAAATCCTAAGGTAGAAAAGATGGCACCAAACTCTGCACCGCTCCATTGTTTGTTACCAAACCAGTAATTACCAACTGTTATCAACCATGCACCCCAAACAAAAAACTGCAAAAAACTCATTAGTGTGAGCCTGAATTTTATCGTCATATAGCTTTGTTTAACTTTAGAGGTGGAAGATATACAATTATTGATTTCAGTAAATAATTACTTTTACCTGCCCTCATCAACCAAGAACGTAACTGGCTGCTTGCGATATGCCTTTATCGGCCGTCCGTACCTGATTGCGGGTACCCAAAGTCCGCTTGCGTTAATTACCCTTATCACTTCAGGCACGGTGCCATACCCCGGATTAGTTAGGGGAACTATATCAGAAACATGTCCGTCTTCATTTATGATAAAACTTACCAGCACTAAGTATTTACCGGCAGGTGCATTATTATTGGCAGGAGTAGATGCATTAAGTGTACGACGTAAAAAGTCTCTCCATGCATTTTCCCCTCCTGTAAAGTCAGCCTCTTGTAAATTTCTTGAAAAAACTGAATCAATTTTCACCCTTCCCAGGCTATCGTAATCTTTTAACAATCCTCTCTCACCTTTAAAACTGGTCTCAGCAGTTAATATTTCCTTTCCGTTTTTTATTGAAATAAATTTTTCATTAAAGGTATTTTTCAGTGAGTCTTTTACCGAGTATCTGTAAGAACGCACCGAATCTTGTTTAGCGTAAGCATAATAGTATTCATAGCTGATCTTAAGCATTGGTACCCCCCTTCTATATGTGATAGAGTCCGTAATTAATCCCCGTTCATTTCTGTTTATCCAAAGCCCTTCCATGTCGTTATTCAGGTAGTTCCCCTCGGACTCAATTCTTTGGTTGATAAAGTAAGAGCTGTAGGGGCCATTCATATTACCTAAAGTAGAATCGGAAAACGTAGCAGTAACAACTTTTATCAGCTTGTCGGGAGTAAAACAATCAAGAATCATGTTTTTTCCTTCGGTGTACCCTTTGCCAATGATTACAGCTTTGTCTTTGGGAACGGAATTCAGATTCTCGTCGAGATAATAAATGAATTTATAATGCTGCCCGGCTGATCGCAGGCAAAACAACAACAAAAATACCGCTGTAAATATTCTAATACTCATCCTAATTGTAATAATTAAACTAATTAGGGAAGATATACATTTATTAAACACATAAAACATTATCAAAGCTTTTTCACAAAGTATTATTCACCAAAAATTAGCGTTGCAACATCTATTATCATCGTAAATTTGTAAAAATTTTAGTGATGATAAACTCTATTAATATTTTAATTGATGCCGCTGCAGAAGAAGGCCTTAAATCCATTGCCCAAAAAGTAAAAAATAAAGAAAGAATTACGGATGAAGAATGCCTGCTGCTTTTTGAAAAAGGCAGCCTTGCTTTTGTGGGTGCATTGGCAAATTTTATAAGAGAAAGATTGCATGGCGACCGCACTTATTTTAACCGCAACTTTCATATTGAGCCTACAAATGTTTGTGTGTTCAGTTGCGAATTTTGCTCTTACTCACGCCTTTATGCAAATAAAGAAGAAGGCTGGGAACTGAGTATTGATCAGATGCTGGATATTGTAAAAACTTACGATGGCAAACCTATTACTGAAGTGCATATTGTTGGTGGCGTTCACCCTAAAATGAATATGGCTTATTTTATTGAGCTGATGCAAAAGATAAAAGTGCACCGGCCAGATTTGCATGTAAAAGCATTTACGGCAGTAGAATTGGATTACATGTTTCGCAAAGCAAAACTTACGGTTGAAGAAGGCATGAAGCAATTGCACGAAGCTGGCCTGGATAGCTTACCGGGTGGCGGAGCCGAAATTTTTCATCCGGAAATACGCAAACAAATTTGTGAAGATAAAGTTGATGGAGATGGCTGGCTGGCCATACATGAAACAGCGCATAAATTAGGCATGCACAGCAACGCAACCATGCTGTACGGCCATATTGAAAAATACGAGCACCGTATTGATCACATGCGGCGCCTGAGAGAATTGCAGGATAAAACCGGAGGCTTCAATACATTTATTCCGCTTAAATTCCGCAATGGCGATAATGCCATGAGCAATGTACCGGAATCGGTTACCACAGAAGATATGCGGCTATATGCCATTGCAAGAATTTATTTAGATAACTTTCCGCATCTTAAAGCTTACTGGCCTATGCTTGGCCGTGAAAATGCCCAACTGAGTCTTTCTTTTGGAGTTAATGATATTGATGGCACTATTGATGATTCTACTAAAATTTACAGCATGGCCGGCAGCGAAGAGCAAACGCCTGCCATGAGTACACAGCAACTGGTAACGCTGATAAAACAGGTAAACCGCAAACCTATTGAAAGGGACACTTTATACAATGAAGTAAAAGATTACAGCACGGTTGATTTTAAAACTGACGTTTTTGATGCTTCGCTTAACTAAAATCATTCGTAAATAAAAAAGGATTTAATCGCTGATTAAATCCCTTTTCTTCATTATTACTTATAGAAAACCTGAGGCTTAGTTTTTTGTCATTAACTGGCTATTGTTATACATTTCAACTGCTGCCAGTATTTTTTTAGACATGGGCGATACTTTTGTTTTGCTGTTAAAAAATTCCGATGCCTTGGCATCTTCCTTCAGCATCACTTTTAAAGCATCTTTTGAGTAAGCAACAATGTAACCATCATTTCCATTCTGCAAAAAATATTCATCACTGGTGTTTGCGCCATTGTAATATTTGCGGCAATACACATTTAGTTTACCCGATAATATTTTAACTGCAAAGCCAGGCAATGTTTGCACCGATACGTTGGCCGATTTTTTACTGGTTAAAATTTTGGCTGAAACTGCATAATGCCTGTCGTTTTGGTAAGCAATAATTTCTTTTGCATTAATTACAACCTTGCCATCTCCTAAAAGATGTGGTGAGGTTAAAAGGCCGGTAACTAATCTTAAAGTTGTAAACTGCCTGATGCTTCCATCGTTTAAACGTACAAAACAAGGTGCTCCTGTTTCAGTTACTGTTGCTTCTGCCGGTGGCTTATCAATTGAATTTTTACTTACAGTGCAGGAATTTAATAAGATGGTTGTGCTAACAAGCACAGCAAAGGCTGGTATCAGTTTTTTCATTGGGTTTGGAGGGTTTTTTAGCTTAAACGACAAACCTGATCAATTATTATATGAAATGAAATTATTTTTTTGTGCTATAGAACCTGAAGCATAAAAAAAAGGGGATTATTGTTTTACAAAAAGTACAATTACCAGTACCAATGCAACAAATAAAAGTGTTAGGCAACTTACAGCCAGATAGGTTATGGTTCTCATACTAATGAATTTTATTGTTGGTGAAAATTGCAAATTATGTACCAACAGCATCAAACTGTTGATAAGTTACTGCCATGCTGTAAAATATTTTTTTCTTTATCATTTTTATTGAAAGCACAACTTAAAACAGAAAAATCTCCATTTTATTTTATGCGCCTTAAAACTTAAATTGAATTTTATGTTTTTACATACATATATCCGTGCAAAATTTTATATATTGTAGAAAAAATAATCAAAATATGAAGTATTTCAAAATTCTGTTCCCAGTATTACTGGTTTCAATAATTACAATATTATCGTGCAAAACAGTTGGCCGTGTTGCCGCCAAATACTGGCTAAACCGGGAGATTAAAGAATTTGTATCCAATTGTGAGGATAAGGCCAGTAAACTGATTGGTAGCGAAAAAGCACATCAATATTGCGACTGTTCTGTAGATTTGGTTGCCGAGCAGTATCATAATTACCAGGATGCAAAAAGTATATCAGTAATGGAAATACTGGATTTTATAAACAAGTGCAAGTAAATTCTTAACCATTTATAATTTAAAACAACACACTATGCCAATTGTAAAAGTAATTGAGGTAATATCATCCTCAACAAAAAGTATTGATGATGCCATACACAATGCTGTAGCCGAATGCGCCAAAACAATCCGTAATATTGATTCGGTTTATGTAAAAGATATTAAAGCACATGTAAAGGATAATAAAATAAGTTCTTTCGGGGTAATTTGCAATGTGTCTTTCCGGCTGGATGAACAACCATAAAATTTACTGCATTAAAAAAAGCCCTTTGAAAATTTCAAAAGGCTTTTTAGTATTTTCAGTTCAACATATTTAATTTCTTACAACAACATCAATCACCTGGCTTTTATCGGCTCCCTCCCACCGGTAGCGCACTGTGTAAAGTTTAGCTGTATTGGTTTTTAAGCGATAGGGTATTTTTAAAGTACAGTTAACGCTGTTGTTTTCCATGGCTCCTTTTACCTTTTTTAAAAGTATATCAGTTATTTTCACTTCATTCAAATCACTGTCGTACACCCAAAAAGTTTCCTTACCCGAAAATATTTCTGATAAACTGGATCCTTCAATATTTGAAATATCCATGCTGGTATATGCCATCTTTGGGGCAACTCTTATGGTAGTATCCACATTTACCAGCATATCTTTTGCCTGCAAACCGTTTATAAAAGCATTTACGCCGATGTTGGCTTTAATATTTTTTGCATTTTTTGATAACAGCAATTGTTCGCCGGGCCTTGCAAAACTCACCGGTATCTCCAGCCTTAACTGATTTTTTCCTTTCAGATCAAACAGCCTCACTTTTAAAGTGCCGCCTACATTGCCTTTCATCAGATCGGTTCCAATACCAAATTTTATGCTGAAGGCAGCCAGCTCTTTTGCTGAAAATCCATTTGAATAACTTTTAAGAAAAACATTGGGATTGTTTAAAAGTATTTCTCCCCTGGGCGATAGCACAATTACCTCTGCACCCGCAAACATGGTTTTAGCATTATCAGGTGCAAAACCATTTGGTTGCTGCAGCCTTATTTCAATTTCTTTGTTTAGTGGTATTCTGTTGTTTAAAAGCTGTGCGCCATCAATTTTAATATCAATGGCATTGGCGGCAATGCCTTCATTAAAAAATTTGATGCCGGTTAAAGGTATAATGCCGTTTTTTTGAGCAAGGCTTGTGTTGGCAAAAAACAAACAAGCAGAAACAGCAGTAAACAGGTATTTACAGCTTAAAAACTGAGTTTTCATGCAGGTATAAATTTAAAATGATGAAATATTACGGATTGTGCCAGTCATTTTACTGCCGGTTAAATAGCAAACGAAGGGTTGGGTAAATTATTATGTGCTTATTGTATTGTTAATAAGATTTGTGATTTCTTTATCGGAAGAGTTTTACTCTTTTTTCTAACTGCAACATTTTTGGAATCTAAAATCTGCAGATCAGATATTTCTCATATAGCAATAACTATTTTCAAAAGGTTCTTTAGTAAACCCCATAATTTTTAAAAACTTTTCATGCTTTGCATTATGCAACTTGGTATATATGATACGCTTGATGCCTTTACTATGCAAAAATTCTTTTCCTTCATCAAACAAAAAACGTCCAACTTTATAATCACGGTATTTTGGCACTGTATAATTTATTTTTACAAATGCATCGCCATTGTTATTAACAGTTGCTACAAAAAGGTTTGCCACCACAATATCCCGCAATACCACAAAACGTATTTCGTTTTGCTCTGCTCCCATTATAAAACCAGGAAAATAAGCTTCAATATCTTTTTTATAGAAAGAAAGAAATTTTGGTATCAGGGCTGCATCATTTTTAAATTCAACCAGGTCAAATTTTTCCTGCCTGCGGTATATTTTAAAAAGAAAATAAATATTGATGGCCAGTAAAACCGAATTGGTTAATATAATAGGAAAGGCATCAATAAAAAGACCATACAAAATAAATGAAAGGCAGCCCAGGCTATTTATCCAGCGGAATTTTATGTCGTTACTAACCCAAAGTGAAACGGCTAAAAAAATAAAAGCAAAGTAACCCAGCAATTGCGCCAAAATATTCATCATACATAAAAATTAGTTGCGCAAGTTACACGAAAACATTTTTTTGTGCTGAAGTTTTAAAACTTTTAAAATAAAATAAAGAAAAACGCCTTGAAATATTTTTACAGAAAACAAGCCTGCCAGTTAGTTTGATAACCGGCAGAATGATTACTTTTAAGCATTGATTTATTCAAATTTGTAACTAACTGTATGTATCGCCATTGCATTTTATTTTTTATTTGCCTGTTGCCAATTGGTTTATCTGCACAAAAAAATGTGGTTGACAGCACCTATCAATTGCTATCTAAAGAAAAAATTGATACAAATAAAGTTAAACTAATGTGTGATATAGGTTATGAATTACGGGTGAACGACCCGGAAGCTGCTTTAAAAATATCGAACGAAGGATTGCTATTGTCAAAAAAAATTAAATACATTGATGGGCAGTCGAAAAGTTTGGGAACCATTGCTATTATTTTCAGGCTGATCGGTAATTTTCCACTGGCGCTTGAGTATAATTTAAAACGATTAAAACTTGTTGAAAATGCAAATAATCCATCTAAACTGGCCGGGGTATTAATTAATATTGCCCTGGTTTATGTTAACCAGGAAGAATATAAAAAGGCACTAACTTACTATTATAAGGCAGACTCCGTTATAAGACAGTTTGGTAGTGACGATGATGTAGAATACAAAATAGCTTTAAATACAGGCGATGCCTACGACAGGCTTAATTTAAATGATTCGGCTTTTGCCTATTACAATAAATCGCTTAACATTGCTCGCCAGATACAAAACAATTATTACGAAGGCATGTCGATGGTTGGACTTGGAAACAATTACCTTAAAACGCAACAATACCTGCTGGCAATGGCCAATTACAAAAGCGGTATTGTTTATTTAAAAGAGGCCGAAGATGATGACCTGCTTTGTGAGGCATACCTTGGTTTAGCAACATTGCATAAAAATCTGAATCAAAAAGACTCATCCGTATTTTATGCACGGCAATCGCTTGCACTTGCACAAAAAGATGGCTTTTTACCAAGAAACCTGGATGCAGCAAAATTTTTATCATTGCACTTTAAAAATGAAAAAAATATTGACAGCTCATTTTTTTACGTGAATTATGTACAAAATTTAAACGACAGCATTAACAGCAAAAGCCGTATCAGGGAGTCGCAAATACTATCAAGCAATGAGCAGATACGTCAACTTGAAATTGCAGAAAATTTAGCTGTAGCAAAAAAGGAAAGAAAACAGCAATTGCAGATGTTGTTCATCGCCATATTTATACCCGGTTTTTTTATAGTAACCCTTTTATTAAGCCGGATAAAACTGCATGTTAGAGTTATAAAAATATTGGGGGTGCTTTCTTTACTTATTTTATTTGAGTACTTAACCTTACTGCTGCATCCTTATGTGGCAGAATTAACGCATCATACACCGGTTTACGAAATGCTCATCTTTGTTACAATAGCTGCCATACTTATACCCACACATCACCGGGTAGAAAACCTGCTGATACAATGGCTAACAAAAAACCGGCCTTTAGAAGCCGGTAATAAACTTAAAATAAAACGCACCAGAATAATAAAAAAAATTACTGAGGTTTAACATCCGATCCGGGTGCTTTTTCCCCTTTAATTACTTCCATCGTATCTGTTGAGTCTTTAACAGGTGGAGCTGTTATTACAGTTTTCGATTCTGTTACTACACTGTCTTTAACAGTAACTTGGGTATCTCCGCTTCCGTTGCATGCGGCAAACGCAAAGGTTAATACTAAAATTCCGCCAAAAATAAATTGCAGTTTCGTTTTGTTTTGTTTGATCATTTTTAAGGTTTTAGAACATAAGGTTACAAATAAAATTTTAAAGAATCAAACATCAGCCAAAAGATTTTGAATAATTTTGTGTAGTTTGTTTAAAAGTATAATATATGAAAAAAATACTTGCGCTGATATTTCCCCTTCTGGTAACCGTTATTTGTTTGCATGCACAAACGGTTTACGAATTTTCATTTACATACTTAAATAATCAAACTGCTGTTGGCTACAAAGCTTTTTTTATTGATAATAACGATGGAACCGGTAAAGTAAGATTAAAATTTGTTGCCGCTGTGGATACTGTTTTGGCCGACTATGATGTTAAAGAAGAAATTGCAGAAGCCAATGCCAGTTGCGGTAACACCGACAGAATTTATTACAGGCTCCAAAATCCAAAATTTATTGAAAGTAAAAATACCGGAGTTGATATGCCTGGTTATGTATGCTTTGCAAAGGACGCTGTTTCGGGCTTGTACGAACCCGCAGGAGTTGGTAAAGGAGTTCCGGATTGCAAAACCGAACTGTTAAAATTCAGCAGCATCAGTACCATAAATCAGCAAAACCTTACAAAAGAATTTGTACTTACTTACTTTAAAACATACGAACCCTTTTACAGAAGCCAGTTTGTAACCAACAATTCCAAAGCATTAACCGTTGCCGAGCAAAACACTAAACTTTATTTATTGTTTGTAAGCAATGTAACCGATCCGCAAATTGGTGTGGCCGATAGAAAAGGCATGCAGGAAACCATCAGCTTCTTTAAAAAAATAAAAGAGTTTTTAGGCATCGGTGCATTTGTTTACGATACCATTACCGGCACCAGCTTTAACAAACAAACCGTTTTAAATAAGATAAATGGATTTTTAACACCGGCACCAAACGATATTGTAGTGTTTTACTACGCAGGCCATGGTTTTAGAATGCCTAAAGATGGCCGGCCCGGCCCTTATATTGATTTGCGTGACGTGGTTACTGACCGGTTTAAAAAGTACCAGGAAAATTCTTTAAGCACCGAAGATATACTGGTGATGATAAGAAAAAAAGGTGCCAGGCTTAACCTTATTTTTGGCGAGTGTTGTAACGATACCATTACCAAAACCAACCCCATGGTAAAAGAGCCACCAATGGCAGGCAAAAAAGGTGGCTTTGGTATAAACTGGAGTACACAAAACTGCCGCGATTTATTTTTAAATGCTACGCCCACAACCATACTGGCTGCCGCCGCATCCCCCTATCAACTGGCAATAAGTAACGCTGAATTTGGCGGATATTTCTCTACCTTTTTTAGAAACACCCTGGAAATTAATATGGGCTATGCTAAAACCAACGTTAAATGGGAAGATGTTTTTGAGCAAACAAAACAACAAACCGAAACCAAGGCCGGCCGCACCTGGTGTAACGATGAAAAAACAATTAAATGCAACCGGCAAAGGCCTTTTGCAAATATCATGTACGGTAGGTTTTAAGGCAAGTTTTTTTTATACTTTTTCATTACTATACTGCTCATCATTGTTTGCCATTTTGATGTTTTGCGTAATGCTTGTAAATAACTATCATTTTGAAAAACATAGAAATAATTAAAGCCCGAATTTATTGCAAGCTGTAAATATTTCCAGGCTTCATCTGCATCACCCGTTTTGGCATATAACCTCGCCAAAGAGTAATTATTATACCAGCTTGTATTGCTTTGCTTTGCATTTAAACTTTTAGTATAAAATTCAATAGCCTGTGTTGGTTTATTTGCAAGCATGCCTGAAAGCCCACGCAGGTTGTTTATTTCAGGAACAAAGTATGGAACATAGCTTTCTGTTTTATTTAGTGATTCATCTGCTTTACCAAAATTACCAGCCCAAATATTGAATTGAGCAAATAAAATACGCTTGGGCAAATTAACCTGGTTACTATCGTTCAGATAAATAAGCTGGTTAAAAGCTGCCCTGTTTTTATGAAGTGCATTATAAATATCAACTAATGTAAGCCTTGCATTTGCATTTGCCGGTATCAGCGATAAAGATTTTTCAAAGAATGGAAATGCCTTTCTTTTTGAACCAGCCCACAAATAAATATTACCGGTTTTAAAATGAATATCGGCCAGTGTTTCCTGTTCAGATATCAGCTCCGCTGCACGCTGCAGGTATGCAATGCCATCCTTACGGGGCATGTAAATAATATCGGCACTTAAAATAGATTCGCCGGTGCCAGGCACCTCATAATAAAACCTATCTGGCCGTACTGCCATTGTAGAAAGTTTTATTTTGGAAATGGCACCTGTTTCAGATCTGTCATACAAAGCCAGCGAATCAATTTTATCAAGTTTAAAATAAATACCAGTATCAATAAACATTTCTTTATTCATTAACGGAAACCACGCAATGGAATCAAGATATTGAATACGTGTTGTATTGGGGGCATATTTGTACAGGAGTGTTCCCAACCGGTACACCCATTCTCCATTATCCGGAAACCGGTCAATCACCCTCCTGTAAAACTCATTTAGTTCTTCATCAGACTGCTGCTCAGACTCACGTGCATACTGCTTTATCACAGCTTCAGTTTCATTATAGCGCCCCTGCTTTTCAAGCAATTGCCAAAGCTTTACATAGGCAGGAGTTTGTTCTCTATACCATGTTTGTATTGCAGGCGTATATATCAGTCTTCCAAACTCATCGTATTCTTTATTTTGCCTGAAAGTTGTTATCAACCGGAAATATTTTTCTGCTTCTTCCACATGCTTCCAGCTTTCGTAAAGCGTGCCCAAAAAATAGTAATCTTCAACGGGGTGATAAAATTTGCTTTTGAAAAATTTCTCAAAACACTCATGGTAGTATTTGTATTTTTTCGATCTGATAACAGAATCAACATACTTACTGAATTGAGTAGTATTTTTTGAATTTGAAGCTGCCAGTTTAAACATCACTTCGGCCTCTTCCCATTTTTGCTGATCGTAATATGCCTTGCCCAGGTAATGATAAACAAGTGGGTTTGTTTTATCAATAGCCACTACTTTTCTTAATATGCGTATGGCATTGGCATATTTCCGATGCCCGTATTCCTGCACACCCCAGGTAAAAAAAGCAAACACATCTGTTGGTTCAAGTATAGAGGTATCTACTTTGCATTCCAGAAATGTAATAGGTACAAATGGCTCGGCCCATGGTGCCAGTTCCCATTCGTTACTTTTAAAATGATAACCTTTTTTGCGCAGGTCGGCTTCGTAAAAAAAAGAATCGGCTAAAGCATAATTGGCTGTATTCATATTTACATAACCCAATCTTTCAAAAGGCATAAAATGCCGTGAGTTAATTTCTATGGCATGATGATAATCCTCTTCTGCAAAAAGCAGGTTTCCTTTTCGCTCATAAATAAAGCCACGGTTTATGCTGATGCTTTGCAGGTTCTTTTGCAGGCTGTCTGCAATATCAACAAAGGCCATTGCTTTGTCGTAAGCATTTTGTGCTATATACAGGCCGCTTAAATTGGATTGCGGTATGGCCCACTGCGGCGATAATTGCGTTGCTTTAATAAAATTACTTTCAGCGGCTGTAAAGTTTTTTTTGTACTGGTATAGCACCCCCAATTCGTTATAAATGTAAGCAGCGTGTTCTTCCAAATCCAATGCTTTTTGTTGTTCAGTTAATGCCTCCTCAATCATTGGGGCCGGGTTTTCTGTAAGCGGAATTTTTAACCGCAGTGCCAGGCCCGAAAAATAGTGTAAAAAAACTTGGGCCTTAGTGCTGTAATATTTATCGGCTCCGCAAAGTTTTAATGCAACAGCAAACATCCTGGTGTAAACATCGTAACCGTTGTTGTTGCTGTTGTAATAACGGCGGCGTTCCAGTTCAGCCTCATCGCCCCTTATGTAATTTGTAATTACTGTTTGGCCAACATCCAGCAAAGCACTGGCAACATCTAAATTAAACCGGCTTAATTTTTCTTTATCATTTTTTAATTCAGTTTCCAGTTCAATTAATTTTGTTTTTTTATTTTCATCCGGCGCAAGCATTTTTAGTTTTGTAATGATAGCAAACGCAATTTCATCCGCAGTAAGCATGTTTAATTTAAGGCTGTCTGTTATACCCTCCAGGCTTTGTTTTTTTAATACCTTGAAAAAATAATCTGCAGGTTCTGCATTGTTATCATCATCTGCCGCAGGCATGGCATTCATAAGCATAACAATGCCTAAAGAATCATTCTTAACCTGTTCTTTAATTTTTTTTGCTTCTGATTCTACAACCGTTGCAAGCTGAAAATTACTGCTGCCGTTAATTACAGGCGTTTGTACATCACCTTCGTTTTTAAGCACCAAGTCGGTTGCCATTTTGTTTTCAAGATAATTTTTAAGTTCGCCAACGCTTACCGTTCCATCATGGTTTGCATCGGCCAGGCCACCTTGTAAACCATTAACCAGGTAGTAACTAAACACACCTCTTCCCCCACCCCAATCTGCTTTTTCGTTAGATAGCTGATCTGGTTTGCTGGATGCCATCCTGATCTCGTTTTGCTTTTTCAGCATCAGTTGTTCTCCCACAAAAAAATTGCCTTTAAATTTATTTCCATTCAAGGTACCCGAGTGGCAGGCATCGGTTATCACAATTACTTTTGCTTTTGTTTGTACCGATAAGGTGTTCACAATATCATTGAGGTAATCTATACTTAAGCCCATGTTTACAAAAGCTACTGATGGTGTGTTGTAACAAATGAGGTATCCGTTTTTACTCATGGTAACATTTTCCATTTCGCCATGGCCGCTGAAATAAAAATATACCTTATCGTTTTCTTTGGAGTTGTTCATCACCCAGCGTAAAGCTTTATCCACTTCACCAATGGTGGCCATGGTATCGGTAAGGAGTTTTATATTTTGCCTGGGTACATGGCCGCCCGGTGCCGATTGTAAAAAATCTGCAAAAATTGCTGCATCCCTGTTTGAAAAAGAGAGTTTTGGTATATCCGGATCTGCGTATGCTGAAATGCCGATTACAATGGCGTAGGTATTACCACCCGAAACGGCCGGTACATCCATTTTTAATATGGGCTGCGCCGAAGCCGAAAATAAAACAAACAACAAACTTAAAGCGGCGAAAAAATATTTCATTTGTTGTAATTGAGTTTTAAAAAATTACTGCACATAAAGCTGGTTAAACAACAACTTAAATGTTCCCCACGATTGCGCCCTGAAAGTGATCTCAGGCGTAAAAGCATACAATTTTCCTTTGCCTACCGATGCTTCAAAAGCAGTGATGCCGTTTTTTAAATAAGCTTCGCCCCAGCTCCAGCCACTGCGCAATATTTTACCATTGCCAAACCAGGCCAACGGTTTAATTATGCCGCTGCTTACCGCTGTTGGCGCAAGTTTAAACACAGGATTATTATCAAAGTAAACATCAGTTTGTTCGTTTAATCCTGCTGTGGCTGTTTGTTTATTATCAACTGTCATTTGCAAAATACTGCCGGGTGTGTAGTATTTATCACGACCAAGCGGCTTTTCCTCTCCGTTAACAATTTCTGTCATTGCATCTGCCAACGGCAATTTTAAATGATAGGCCAGTTGTGTAGCACTGCCGATGGTTACAATATTACCGCCTTGCTCTAAAAATATTTTTAACTGAGGTATTGATTTTTCAACCGTAATTCTCCCGGTCATTTTTTTAAGTTCTTCCGGAATACTGTCTAATGCGTTGGGCGTTCTACTTGTATTTTGTTGGGCACGATTGTTAATTGCCGGTATGCCATCATCAACAAACAAAATTACATCGTACTTACTTTTAAGATTGCCTGTGTCAATATCTTTTGGATAAATAACATCATAAGCATAATTAAATTTTTCCAATATCAAACGTACCCAGCCCGATGGCATGGAGCCTCCGTAGGTATCCCACAATGCAATTCTTGCATTTTTAACTTTAGTTAAGCCTGATGGTTTTTTATCAATAGCTATAAAATGAACATTATTTTCGGCAATCAATTTATCAATCAACGATTTTGTTTTTGCATTTGATCCAAAATAAAATGAACCGTTGCTATATACCGATGTACCCATAACCCTGTAAACATCGACACCGGCATTTAATAAACTATTTACCGCTTTGTAAGATTGATTGGCTCTTGCATCCAGCACATAACCAGCTGATGAATTTTTTACTGTTGATCCTGGTAATTTTATCAGTTCACCCAACGGATTTTTTTCAAATGACCCCTCAAAGCCATCCATTATTCTATCAAACTGTACACCCATCTGGTAAGCCAAAGTCCAGCCTGCAGCATCATACGGGGGCACTGGTGGCCCGCCGGGATATTGAAAATCGTTGGGATGATCCTGCGGCTCAAACATATCCAGCACATGCGGCCTGAAAGCCTGGTTTGTTTTTACGATGTAGGAATTTGCAGGATATTTTTTTCCGGCCACGTTAAAATCACTTGTTGCTTTTTGTACCAAAACACCGGTTTTTATCAATGCATTTAAAAACACAACAGCGGTAGCAAAATCAGGCTGATCGGATGGGATGATATAACCACGGGAATCTTTAAAAGCAATATTCTTCATCACACTATCATAATATTTTACTGGTGGATTTGCGGGTGCAACACGGCTGGTTTCGTTTGTTGGCTTTATGCGTTTCAAAGAATCCTGATACATTTTATCCATTGCCGCAATTTTTGATGGCGATAAACTCCAGATATCTGTATTGCCTTTTTCTATGGCATTTTTACCCATTCGGTAAATATTCATAAGCAGTTCATCCCGGTTGCGTGATGCATAATTTAATACTGAATAGTTTAACGAAACTGAGTAATCAATAGTTTGGCGGAAGGTCCATTTTTGAGGTACTACCGGATTGGGCGTAGCCGCATTGGGAATTAATCGACTTGTTACCAGCGGAATGGTTGACGGATTTGGGCTGCCAACAATTTCGGTAAGCAAACCGATCATGTTGTGAAAGTAAGTGGTAGTGCGTAAACCACCATTGTACCAGGTACTAAAAACGGAACCAGTTTTACTTGTAAAGCCGGGCTTATTTTCGGCATTCAAACGGTTTTGCATGGCCGCACCCACAGCATCCAGGCCTGTGATGATCAACGGATCAAAAACATAATTAAAAGGATCCCGGTATGGTGGCCCGGCAACAACAGAACCTGCAGGCCCCGCCTGGTGGTGGTTATACATGATCTGCGGTATCCATTCAACAAATAACTGCCGGGCAATATTTTGCGATTCTTTTAAATTCAGCATATAAAAATCGCGGTTGTTATCGTGGCCAGCATATTTTTCATACAAGCGTGGCAGGTTAAAAATGCTTCTCTTTTCGGGTGTAGCTTGTCTCATATACCAGTTAGTCTGCAGTTCCTGTCCATCGGGGTTGGCATGGGTCATTAAAATAATTACGTCGTTTAAAATGCGTAATGTTTCATCATCTGTTCTGCTAACAAGCTGGTAGGCAGTTTCTATAAGCTGATGTATGCCTGCTGTTTCATTGGCATGCAAGCCACCGTCAATCCAGATAACAGCTTTGCCGGTTTTTGCCAACAGTTTTGCTTCATCCATACTTACTGCTGCATTGCCCATTTTTTGTGATATCAATTTATATTCTTCCAGTTTTTTTAAATTTTCCGGCGATGATACGATCATCATAAACTGATCTCTGCCTTCTTCTGTTTTACCAATAACAGTGTATTTTGCCCGGTCAGATGCGGCTGCAATTTTTTTAAAATAAGCTTCAGTTTGCGTAAAGTTGGCCAGTTGATAATTATCGCCCATATTGAACCCAAAATGATCTTTAGGTGTTGGAATATTTTGTGCAGCAGCCAGTTGAACGCTGCTGCATGCAATTACAAATACGACTAACAGTTTTTTAATAAGCATAGATTGTTTTTAGATCATCTAAAATAAACAATTTAAGGGCAGGATATTATTTTATACTGAATGTTTTATAAAAATTTCACCACCGAAATGAAATTGATATGCGGTAATTTTGTGCCAGCAATTTTAAATTTACTGAAATGAATCAACATGAAATGCTGCTGCTGGCTGCTTTTACGGCATCGGGTCTTTTGGTCGGATTTTTTTTGCATAAAATCGTCCTGCCTTTAATTGCAAAACTGGCGGCAAAAACTTCTTTCAAATCAGATGATCTCATTATTAAAACCATCCGTGCATGGATAATTCCATGGTTTTTTGCACTGGGATTGTATGTAGGATTGAAGCAACTAAACCTGGAAAGCCGTTTTTATTTCTGGATAGAAAACGGTTTGATGATATTTTATATTTTTTCGGGCACCATGATTGTCGCAAAGGTTGTATCGGGCCTGATAAAAATAAAAGCCGCCGGTACTGATGCTGTCATTCCTTCCTCATCCATCATCAGCAATATTGTAATCATCATTATTTATTGTATTGGTTTACTTATTATTTTACAATCGCAGGGCATTTCAATTACACCGGTCCTTACCGCACTGGGGGTTGGCGGATTGGCCGTGGCACTGGCTTTGCAGCCTACACTCTCCAATTTATTTGCAGGGTTACAAATTATTTCGTCAGGTAATTTTAACCGCGGCGATTTTATAAAATTATCATCGGGCGAGGATGGTTTTATTGAAGATATAACCTGGAGAAGCACCACCATTCGGGCAGCATCAGATCATATCATCATTGTACCAAACTCAAAACTGGCCGATATGATCGTTAGCAATTATTACCTGCCCCAACGTGAAATTACTTTTGGGGTGGAAGTGGGTATAAGCTACGGCAGCGATCTAGAAATGGTTGAAAATATTACAAAAGAAGTTATTAAAGCAACTTTAGATGAATCTGACGATGGCGTAAAAGATTTTGAACCCGAGATAAGCTTTGTTGCATTTGGTGAAAGCAGTATCAGGGTAAAAGCTTTTTTGCGGGTCAATAATTATTCGGCACAATTTAATGTAAGAAGCATCTTTATAAAAAAACTGCATCAACGATATACCAAAGAAAATATACAGGTTGCCTACCCGGTAAGAACCGTTTTAATGAACCCGGCTGAATAAGCAAATACTTTTAGTTTTGGTTTGTAAAAAAGTTAACTTCAATTTATAACCAAAACTAATTTTATGACTGCTTCCGCAAAATCTGTCTGCTATTTTGGATTTTACCTGTACGTAGTTGGTATTACGTTGATGGTAGCTCCCAATTTTTTATTGAGTACTTTACAAATACCCGAAACCAATGAAGTATGGATAAGGGTTGTAGGTGTATTGGCATTTTGCATCGGTTATTATTATCACCGTGCCGGTGCTGGTAACATGCAGCCGTTTTTTATAATTACGGTGGTAACACGCTGCTTTATATTTATTGCGTTTTGCGTTTTTGTTTTGCAAAACTATGTATCGCCTGTATTAATTCTATTTGGCGCTGCCGACCTTGCCGGTGCCGTGTGGACATGGGCCGCACTACGCAATGAAAAAGCAGTAAAATAAATTGCTTAGTGGCTTTTTTTATCCCCGGGCAATAATTTTATGTACGAAATTTTAAAGCGGTTTTCAACCACCTCACCCTGTACTTCTGCCTTGCGTATGGCATTACACATACCATCGTGTGCATGTGCATCGCCAAAACTGTCAATATCGGCACCATCGGCGTAGTATGCTTTTCCATCAATGCGTATAGCCATATCGCAGGTTTTACCGGCAAGGCCAAGTTTACATTTACCGCAGGATACTTCTACAACCTGAACAGGTTTATCTGCCGCAGGCTCATTGGTTTTTGTTTGTGTGGTCTGGCAAACTGCTGTTAATGAAAACAGGCTGCAACAAAAAATAATTAATAGTGATTTCATGAAAAGATGATTTAGGGTTTAAAATTAAGGTTTAAATGAAGAGTATGTTTTTTTGAGACATAAAACTTCACAAAAAAATATTCAGGTAGATTTAATGCAGATACAGCAACAGTATTATTAATTTATTGTACATTTAGAGAGGCTCCCAATCAGCCGCCCCAATAATAATGATTACAGATATTGACAAACTGCGAAGGTTTGTTGCTGAGAACAAGACAGACAGAGCTTTGCAAATATTGCAGGATGGTATAAATGCTTACCCCGATTTGCAGAATCAGTTGCTTACCCTTGCTGCTAAATTTGCCGATATCCGCAAAAAAGAAAATATTGGATTACTTGATGATAGTGAAGCCATGAAATTTAATGCACAGATAAATTACTCGTTGCTGGAAATGATTGGCGAAATAGAAAAAAAAAATAGTAATGGAACGGGTAAAGACGTGGACACAAATTTATTAAAGGCTGAGGCAGGTGCAAAACAAAAAACTGTTTTTATATCATACAATCATCACGACAGTGCAATAGCCCACAGGCTTAAAGAAAAACTGGCGGCTGTAAATATAAAAGTGATAATTGATAGTGAGCGCATGCAGGCCGGAGAAGATATAAAAGAGTTTATTGAAAAAAGCGTACAGGAAACCGAAATTACCATTTCGCTTGTATCGGCCACCAGCCTGCTATCGGCCTGGGTTGCTATGGAAAGTATCAACACGTTTTATCATGAAAAAACAAATGCAAAAAAGAAATTTATAGCCTGTTTTATTACCGATGATTTTTTTAAAAGAAATTTTACGGATGATGCACTCGATTATATTGATGGTGAAGTAAATGAAATACAGACCCTGATTACCGCCAGGATGGAAAAGAACCGCAGCATACGTGATTTGCAAAACGAACTTACCCGTAACACAGAACTGCGAAATAATATGGACGAAATTGTGAGGCGGCTGCGTGAAAGTTTGTGTATAGATATAAGAGATGAAAAATTAGAAAGCAATTTTAATAAAATTACAGAAGCTGTTAACTCATAACTAAAACCTCATTGTATGATTTTCACCGAAAGAATTGAAAAATTATTAGCTGCCAATCAATTAAGAGATGTGATTGATGAATTTTTAAAATTTTTAAGCGAAGTTCCGCAATCAGACAGGGATGCAAGGAATGATGCCAACCAGTTGCGTGGACAGGTTATTCTCTTATCGGGGCAATTTACCGATCTGAATACAAAGATTAACAACAGCACCATTGACCCTTCATTGGCCAACCGGGAAAGATCAACAATAATCAATTCGTTTATCCAGATTTTAAACCAGATCCCATCCACCTATCCGGATCTTAATAACTTTATTACTGAAAAAAATGAGGATGATGAATGGAAAGAGGCTCAGCAAAAAAACACCATTGAAGAGTACCAGGATTATTTTAGCAAGTACCCCAATGGCAGGTATAAAGAGGAAACCATAAAACTGATTACTAAACTGGAAGATATAAAAACCAAGCAGGAACTTGAAATGAAGCAAGTAGCGGCCCGAGAAAAAGAAAGAAGGGAAAATGATAAAGCCGCTGAAACAATAACACAAAAACCGGCACACCAGGAACCTAGAAATCAACAGCCATACAGATCACCCAACCCGGTAATTCCTGCACCTGCAAAATCAAGAACCGGCTTGTATATTGCTTTGGGTGCAATGTTGGGCATATTGTTTATAATTATTATTGCAGTAGCCGTATCAGGCGATGAGACAGCAAGGCCTGTTTTTAAACCAGACCCTTACACACCGGCTGTAAAAGAACAGTGGTCAAAGAGTGATGAAAATTCATTTCTTAGTCAATGCCAAAACACGGCAGTTAGTACAATTGGTGCCGATCTGGCTGTGCCCTATTGCAATTGTATGCTGCAAAAAATAAAAACAAATTATTCAAGTTTTGCAGAGGCTAATAGTAAAATGGAAGCCATGACCCAGGAAGAACTTGGAGCAATGGCACTTGATTGCCTTAAGTAGTTTTATAGTGACTTAAGTGTATTGCTATTTATTTTTGGCTGAATCTATATCAGGCAAATACTCGCCACTATCGTTACAATTAAAAATTGACATGGCAACCTGCTTCCTAAACTTAGTATCTTTTTGTACTTGTATATGCCGCAAATTTTCCCTTTGCAGAAAGAGTTGATATTCAAATTCACTTTTTAATTCTTCGGCTTTATTTAATGAATATTTTTTTAGTTCGGCTTTAATTGTTGCTTCACTTACAGGCAATAAGCTAAATGTATATTGCTTCGGCAGCAAACGGGTATGCCTGTAAAAGTAAGCCTGGTTTCCTTTGTAGGCAAGCACCACAGCATCATACCTTAACAGCGAGTTTAGATTTTCTTTATAGCTACCACCCTTTTTTTGTACAGATTGAAAACTGCTAAGGCTGTCAGGAATCAGATAAACCAATATCCTGTCAAACTTTTCTTCATCCTTAATTATAATACTCGTTTCCCCATAAATAAGTCTGGCAGTCTTATCGGTATTTGGGTCGGTGTAAGTCATGCTCTCCCTGTTTTTTGTGGCATCAAAAACATATACATCCAGGTTTTTCCAGCCTGTTGTTGTTATGGTTACATTGTAATATTTATCTGCTGGCGGCACAATAATTGTGTCATTACAATTCCGCTTTATGCCAATCTGTTTATATGCTTCAGTTAGATTTATGCAGAGTTCTTGGTTAAAACTAGCTTCTTCCCTGGTGAATTTCCGGCTGGCTTCTTCACGGTTTTTTTCGCCGGCAATATTATTCAGGCGCTCCAATTCTGACTGGTATTTTGCCCAGGTTTTTTCAACTGCTTCCCGGTATGCTTTTGATTTTTGCTGAAAATAGTTGCTGAGCTTTGTTTGCAATGCATCGGTTACTATAACAGTTCCTTCTTTTCTGGCAGCAAATTCAAGAAATTTCTTTTTTATTTCTCCATTGCTGTTATCTGCAATCAACTGATCGGTTATGTAAAGGGGCTTGTTAAGACTTTTCAGATATGAATCTAAATATCCTGGAAAACAAAGTTTATGAATATAACGTAATCTTTCTTCAAA
>JAYURR010000180.1:0-3363 GCA_043756605.1 Chitinophagaceae bacterium | reverse complement strand
ACCATCACCCGAAACCCGGGTATCCTTACTTCCGGAACACATAACAATCCTTAAAAAATGGAATGTAGAAGTTTGTGTTGAAACCAATGCAGGCAAACTTGCATTTGCAAATGATGAAAAATATGCCGAAGCCGGCGCAACCGTAAAATCACGAAATGAAGTTTTACAAAGCAGTGATCTTATTTTATCAATAAATGCGCCTGATAAATCCGAAATCAACAATCTAAAATCAAAAATAGTACTCGGAGTTTACCAACCTTTATTTAATACCGACCTGATGAAAGAGTTTGCTGCAAAGGGTTTAACCGTTTTCAGCATGGATATGCTGCCCCGTACCACCCGGGCTCAAAGCATGGATATATTAAGCAGCCAGGCAAATATTGCAGGCTATAAAGCAGTACTGCTGGCAGCAAATTTATTTCCCAAATATTTCCCCATGTTTATGACGGCTGCCGGAAGTATTCCGCCAGCCAAACTATTGATATTGGGTGCCGGTGTTGCAGGCCTGCAGGCCATTGCAACCGGTAAAAGATTGGGCGCTGTGGTAGAAGTTTTTGATACCCGCCCGGCCGTAAAAGAAGAAGTAATGAGCCTGGGTGCAAAATTTATAGAGGTGGAAGGTGCAGCCGATGCCAGTAAAGCCGGTGGATATGCAGTAGAGCAAACAGAAGATTTTATGCAACGCCAGAAAGCAAAAATTGCAGAGAGTGTGGCCAAGGCAGATATAATAATTACTACCGCACAAATACCCGGTAAAAAAGCACCCATTTTAATTACCACCGAAATGATTACAGCCATGAAAAATGGTTCTGTAATTATTGACCTGGCCGCCGCAACCGGTGGCAATACCGAACTTACAAAGAATGACGAAACTGTAATACATAATGGTGTAAGTATAGTTGGTAATTCAGCATTGGCAGCAACCATGCCCAGCGATGCAAGTAAACTCTACGGCAAAAATATTTTAAACTTTTTACAGTTGATGATTGATAAGGAAGGCAAATTCAATTTAAATTTTGAAGATGACCTGGTGAAAGGAACCTGTGTGGTACATGGAGGAACAATTACGAACGAAAGAGTTAGCCAGGTAATTGGCAATTAGGAATTGGGGATTAGGTAAACCCCGACAGCGGTTGTAAACCCTGTCGGCGGTTGAACAGAAAAATTATAAATCGAAGCAATGGAAAATATTCTAAACTTTATTTCAGCCAATCAACAGATCATCTACATCGTCATCCTGATGATATTTGTTGGTATAGAAGTAATAGGCCGAGTGCCCAGCGTATTACACACACCGCTTATGAGTGGCGCCAATGCCATACATGGTGTGGTTGTTATTGGTGCCATCATTATTATGGGCAAGGCCGAAGGCGATAATTACCTGGCATTGATACTTGGTTTTTTAGCGGTTGTATTAGGTACAATAAATGTGGTGGGCGGTTTTGTGGTAACAGACAGGATGCTGGAAATGTTTAAGAAGAAAAGGCCCCATCTATAACTTCGTTACTTCCCTTATCAGGTAACCCCCGAAGGGGAAGGAAACCTTGTAGATGGAAGCGAAGATGATGTTATGGCGAATCAGTAAAAATAAAATGGTAAACATTGTATTTATTTTTTAAAAATATTTTTTAATCTTCTACACAATCTTCTCCATTTCTCTCCCCTTCGGGAGGATAGGAGGAGCTTTTAATTATGGGCTCAAACATACTTACACTTTGCTACTTAATTGCTTCGGTAACATTTATCCTCGGGCTTAAAATGTTATCCAATCCTGCATCTGCACGTAAAGGAAATTTACTGGCGGCATTTGGTATGGGCATTGCTATTTTAGGCACCATCTTTTTATATACATCCGAAACCGGCGAGCATCTTGGTAACTATGTTTGGATTTTCGGCGGCTTATTTGTGGGCGGTATAGTTGGTACACTCGCTGCAAAAAAAGTTAAGATGACGGCCATGCCCGAAATGGTGAGCATGTTCAATGGTATGGGCGGTGCATGCGCTGCATTAATTTCAGTAGTAGAGTTTAATCATCTCTATAAAGAAATTGCAGAAGGTGTTGTAAATGCAGATGCTGTGCAACCAACTGTTTTAATAATTGTGTTAGGGTTAATAATCGGCTCTGTTTCATTTGCCGGCAGCATGATTGCCTGGGGTAAATTAAATGGTAAGGTAAAAGACCTCAGTTTTACCGGTCAGAATATTTTAAACCTGTTGGTGCTTGCCATAACACTTGCTGCCGGTGCTTATCTTGTTTACGATCCCACACAACATTTTTTACTCTATATTATTTTAGGTTTGGCATTGGTATATGGTGTGTTCTTTGTAATGCCCATTGGCGGTGCCGATATGCCCGTTGTAATTTCCCTCCTCAATTCATTTACCGGTGTGGCTGCGGCCTGCGGCGGATTTTTATACGATAACAAAGTAATGCTCACCGGCGGTATTTTGGTTGGTGCAGCCGGTACTTTGCTTACCATACTCATGTGCAAAGCCATGAACCGTTCTCTGCAAAATGTATTGATCGGTTCTTTCGGTGGCAACAAAACTGCTGCTGCAACCGGCGGCGGCGACCAGGGCCATTACAAAGAAATAAGCCTGGCCGATGCGGCCATGGTTATGAGTTATGCCAACAAAGTAATGATTGTGCCAGGTTATGGTTTGGCTGTGGCGCAGGCCCAGCATGTTTGTCACGAGCTGGAAAAAATACTGGAAGAAAAAGGCGTGGAAGTTAAATACGCCATACACCCTGTGGCCGGCCGTATGCCCGGACACATGAATGTACTCCTCGCAGAAGCCGATGTGCCTTACGAAAAACTGATGGAGATGGAGCAGGCCAACGACGAATTTAAAACCTGCGATGTGGTGCTTATCCTTGGTGCCAACGACGTAGTAAACCCCGCTGCAAAAAATGATGCTGCCTCGCCCATCTACGGCATGCCAATACTGGAAGTTGAATTTGCCAAAACCGTAATCGTAAACAAACGCAGCATGAAACCCGGTTACGCCGGTATCGAAAACGATCTCTTCTTTCAACCCAAAACAAGTATGTTGTTTGGCGATGCAAAAAAGGTGCTGCAGGATATTTGTGCGGAAGTCAAATCAGTTTAAAGTTTGTGGTTTGTAGTTTTTGGTTACGAACTTCAGTTTTTCATGGCATCATCGTTGTGTCACTCACTTGTACGGCAAATCTTTATTGAGCATTTATCTTCGCTGCTTGCCGACGACAAAGCGGGGTGTTTGAACAATGAAAATGTACTAATTTTCTTGTCCCAGCGGGGTTTTCACCAAGCAATCTTCTAATTTAAAATACACTTTCAGTGAAACCCCGATGCCGAAAAACTCTTGCAAAATAATGTTGCC
>JAYURR010000179.1:0-9559 GCA_043756605.1 Chitinophagaceae bacterium | reverse complement strand
TTATTGATACCGAAATTGCATTTGCTGATCTTACACAAAACTTTTACAATATCATTTGTCAGATGGAACCCTTTGGACCAGAAAATATGCGACCGGTTTTTGTTGCAAAAAATGTACAGGATACCGGTTACTCAAAAATTGTAAAAGAGCTGCATATCCGTTTTGTAATTAAGCAGGATAAGTTTTCCTTTACAGGCATTGGTTTTAACCTGGCCGAAAAATTTGACCTGCTGAAAAAGCCCGTTGACATTGTTTTTACTTTAGATGAAAATGAATGGAATGGTAATGTAAGTTTACAATTAAAAGTGATTGACCTGCGAAGCAGCGAATCATGAAATTTCTTACCTACATAAAATATTTTTACTTCCTTTTCATTAACTGGGATGCCAGGATTGCCTGGTACATGATCAGGCAGGAAATTGAAGGCGAAAAAAAATACGGCATAAACACCACAGGGGCCGATGAGTTACATAAACTTGAAAAGCAGGGTATAGATATATCGCATGCTACTATCTACATGCCGGTAAGCTATTCCCTGCTGGAAGAAATATTTGAACAGTTACCGGCAAGCATACGTAATCATTTTTTAGATATGGGTAGTGGTAAAGGCCGGGCGCTCTGTGTTGCGGCTCATAAAGGTTTTAATCAGGTAACTGGTTTGGATTTTTCCAAAACCCTCTGCAATGCAGCAATAGAAAATCTTACAAAAACAAAAGAACAGATCTCAACCTTCAACTTTAAAGTCATCAACAACGATGCTTTCTATTTTGAAATACCTGATGATGTGGATTGTATTTTTTTCTTCAACCCATTTGATGAAATTATTATGAGTGCCGTGGTAAATAATATCTTCAGCAGTTTACAAAATAACCCACGTAAGATCAGCATCATTTATGTGAATCCCATGCATAAAGACCTATTTTTAAAAGCGGGATATGCAGAAACCTGGCACAGTAAAAAGATGAAATACATTGAAGCGGTTATCCTTGAAAATAAATAAAAAAAGGACTGCAATAAATACAATCCTTTTAAACTTCTCAACATTATTAACTTTTCAACTGGTACCTCATCCCATTAACTCCACACTCCTGTTTATAAAACTGGTTAAACTGTTTCCTTTTAATAATCCCTGCGATAACAAAGCCAGGTCGGCTAAATTATGTACCAGTTTTTCCTGCTTCTCTTTTTCAGTCTCAGCCAATACTGTTTTATAAATAGCATGGTTACCATTTACAGTAAGCGTAACCTCATCGGGCATGTTGGCGTAAAATGCGCCCATACCTCCCTGCATAGCCGCCATATCCTTCATGCGGCGCATAAACTCGGGCCTGGTGGCAACAACCGGTGGCGCTTCGGCACTTAATCCCTTTACCTCAACCGATACATTTATCTCCGGATTTTTTACAGCAAAAAGCTCTCTCAACTTTCCTTCATCATCTTTACTCAGCACACTATCCCCACCTTCCTGCTTGTCTATTAAATTATCAACAATATCACTGTCAACCCTTACAAACTGCACGTTCTCCCATTTCATTTCCATCTGGTTCAGGAATCCATTGTCAATAATCGTTTCCAGCTTAACTACAATGTAACCCTTTGCTGAAGCCTGTTGTATGTATGCATCCTGTTGCACAGGATTGGTTGTGTATAAAATAACCAGCTTACCATCTTTATTCTTTTGCAAAGTTTCTGTTGCCAATCTATATTCTTCAAGCGTATAAAATTTCCCATCTTTGCTGTCTTGTAAAATATGGAACTTATTCGCTTTCTCTAAAAACTTATCATCAGTCATCATACCGTACTTCACAAACAAACCAAGACTCTCCCATTTTTCTTCAAATTGCTTGCGGTCGTTTTTAAATATCTCTTCTAATTTATCAGCCACTTTTTTTGTGATGTGAGAGTTGATCTTACGAACATTCGGATCGCCCTGCAAATAACTGCGGCTCACGTTCAGCGGTATATCCGGGCTATCAATCACGCCATGCATCAGCATTAAAAACTCTGGTACAATATCCTTTACTTCGTCGGTTACAAAAACCTGGTTGCTATACAACTGAATTTTGTCTTTCTGTATCTCGTAGCTCTGCTTAATTTTTGGGAAATATAAAATGCCGGTAAGATTAAACGGATAATCAACATTCAAATGAATCCAGAACAAAGGTGCTTCGCCAAAGGGGTATAATTCTTTATAAAAATTCTGGTAGTCTTCATCGGTTAATTCAGATGGCTTTTTTGTCCAGGCTGGTGTTGGGTTGTTTATCTGTTTATCTTCAAAGAAGATGGGGATTGGTAAGAAACGACAGAATTTTTCCAGCACAGTGCTAATTCTAGATGGTTCCAGAAATTCTTCGCTTTCAGCATTCAAATGCAAAACAATATCAGTACCCCTGTTTTCCTTTTCCACTTCTTCCAAACTAAATTCGGGGCTGCCATCACATTCCCATCTTACAGCCTTACTACCTTCTTTAAAACTTTTAGAAATAACTTCCACTTTATCGCTCACCATAAAAGAGCTGTAAAAACCCAGGCCAAAATGGCCAATGATATTGGCTTCATTCTGTCCTTTATATTTTTCCAAAAATTCTTCTGCGCCACTAAAAGCTACCTGGTTCAGGTATTTGTCAATTTCCTCTTCGGTCATGCCAATACCAGTATCAGAAATGGTCAAAGTCTTTTTCTCCTTATCAATTTTAATATCAATCCTCAAATCGCCCAGTTCGCCTTTAGCTTCGCCGATGGATGAAAGGGTTTTCAGTTTCTGGTTGGCATCAACCGCATTACTTACCAGCTCACGTATAAAAATGTCATGTTCGCTGTATAAGAATTTTTTAATTATCGGGAAAATGTTCTCTGTTTGTACACGTATACTTCCTTTTTGCATAGTTTGATATTTTATGGGCAGGGTGCAAACATAGTACCAATTGATGTTTGCTGTCAGGTTGGCATTTAATTATTGCCAACAGTAAGAAATAATAATGATTGAATTAATTATGATAGGCCTAGAATATTTTAACCATCTTAACATTTTTTTCCTGAACCACAATTGTATCCCTGGGCAGCAAATTGTTTTCAATATTATCTTTTTTGATATTATGCATATCCCTTGTTACAAAAGAACAATTTCCAGTAGATGAAGGGTAATTCCAATACGAATTACTTGCCATTGTAACCATTGGAAGGTTAAGTTCTCCGTTGATAATTTGTAAAGCAAATCTGGGTACTATATAGTGTATTCCATAAGTAACATTATTTACATAGTGGGTAATGGGTGTAATCTTATGAACAAAACTGCTAAGGGTATCGCATCTGATTTTAGGAAGCGGCCCAGGCGGGAAGACGATAAGACTAATAGAATCATAACGTTGGAAAAGCCATTCAGATGGTGAATTTTGCATTTTCTTTGCATAAAAAGTACCCGGATTAACATTAACCTTGTAGCTCACTGAATCATTATTTCCAAAAGTGATGGTTAGTAGCGTATCCGTAATAATTTGGGTAAGTGCCGTACTGAAGTAAGCACTATATCCATGGCGACTCAGATATGGGTTGATAATCGCCGGATCTGTTATCTGCCTATTTTGCACATACATTACCATTGGTTTAAGGTAAACCGTTTTTTCGGTTTGAAATTTACCTTCTAAAATTAAATTGCTCCCTGTGATAACTGAATTGCTATTTTTATTGCATCCTGTAATTGCAATTATTAATATAGCTAATAAAATAAATTGTTTCATAAATAGTGCTTTAAGGATACAAACTGAATATAAAAATAGAATATAAACCCAATAAAAAACAAAGGCCTCCAAAACGGAGGCCTTTATCAATTATAATATTATTGATCTTACCAAATTGCAAACATCTTATCATCCCTGAAATCGGGGCTGGTAATACGTAAACTGTAAACACCCGATGTTATGTTACCGGGTATCATAAAATTATCATCAATAAAATTCACCCCAATAATCAGCTCATGTTGTAAAACTGATTGCCCCAGTATGTTAATGATCTGTACCTGGTAATGGCCCGGCTTAATACCCGTGTAAGTATAATGCAGGTTGGTACCACGTTGTATAGGGTTATTGTAAATTACAAATCCCGATGGAATGTTGCTTAGTGTAAAGCTTTGCTCTGCACCATAAGCAATACCACCATTGTTGGCAGCCCATGCTTTGTAATAATATTTACCACCCGGCACCAAACCAGTTAAGGTGGCAGAGAAATTACCGGCAGTTAAATTGGTAGCGTTTACCTGTGTGCCAAGGCCATTAGCCAAACTACTGATGCCACTGTATTCAAAACCATAGGTAGTAACCCCACTGCAACCGATGCTGCTTACAGAACCGTTCAATGTTACTGAATTTGGATTAAGTACTGATGAACTTCCCGTAACAACCGCTGCTACCGTATTTACACCACTGCCGCTTGCAACAACATTGATAGTTATTGCTGCTCCGCCACCGCTAACGGGTATATTGCCATTATATGATTGCACTGCTGTTGGTGTAAACTTCACAAATATGGTTTGTGTAAATGATCCGGCAGCATGTGTAATGCTTAATGCAGCAGTGTATACACCACCCGATGTTGTTGAGAATGTGTAACCAGCCAGCGGGCCAACATTTATATTGGCTGCAGTAACTGCATTACTGTTTATTACAAATGAATTAGGACCCCCAGTGGTATTGATACAGATGGCACCAAATGCAGTAAGCGGTGTTGCTGTTAATATTGGTGCTGCTGTGGTAAATGATCCTTCTGTACCATACGTGGTTCCACCGGTATTAGTAGCATAAGCATGATAATAATAAGTAGTGCCTGGTGCTAAACCTGTAAGTGCCGAGCTAAAATTAACACCCGTTAAATTGGTTGAAGCTACTGCAGTTCCTGTTCCGTTGGGGAAACCATTGGTTGTACTAAACTCAATACCATAAGCAGTTACAGCGGTACAACCATTTGCAGGAATACTGCCGGCAACAGTTGCAGTAGTTTGTGTAATAGCACTGGCCGCACCACTGGTAACAGAAGGCGTTGTATTTACACCTGCACCGGTTGCAACAACATTTACCGTTGCACCGCCACCGCCACCAACAACAATATTGCCATTGTAAGATTGAACTAAAGTTGGTGTGAAGCGTACAAATATTTGTTGTGAGTATGCACCACTTGGTTGTGTTATACTTAAAGTTGTAGTATAAGTACCGCCAGCTGTTGTTGAGTAAGTAAATCCTGCCAAAGCAGCAACAGTAACATTAGCTGTTGTAAGATTTGTACCTGTTATGGTAAATGAATTAGGGCCTGCTGTTGTATTGATACAAACATTACCAAAACCAGTTAGGGTTGAAGAAGATAATATTGGTGTTGCAGTTGTAAATGTTCCCTGTGCACCATAAGCTGTACCTCCATTATTAGTTGCATACGCATGATAATAATAAGTGGTTGTTGGTGCCAAACCAGTTAAAGCCGAAGAGAAATTGATACCAGCCAAATTGCCTGATGCCACAGCTGTTCCGCTACCATTAGGAAAACCATTGGTTGTGCTATACTCAATACCATAAGCAGTTATAGCCGAGCAACCATTTGAAGGTATAGTACCTGCAACTGTTGCCGAAATAGAAGTGATGGCACTTGCTGCACCACTTGTAACGGTTGCAATAGTGTTGATACCTGCGCCGGATGCTGCAACATTTGTTGCTGCTGCGCCACCGCCACTTACAGGTATATTACCATTATAAGATTGAACCAGTGTCGGTGTAAATCTTACAAAAATAGCCTGAGTATAAGTACCGCCCGGTTGTGTTAAATTAAGCGAAGCGGTATAAATGCCGCCTGCAGTTGTTGAAAATGTAAAACCGATTAAAGGGCCAACACTAATATTAGTTGTATTTAATGCCGATCCGTTTATAGTAAATGAATTAGGACCTGCAGTTGTGTTTACACAAATATTGCCAAAGGCTGCTAAAGCAGTTGCGGTTAATGTTGGTGTTAATGCAAGTGTATTAAATAGATTTGTATTACCATACCCCGTGCCGGCTGCATTCGTAGCATAAGAACGATAAAAATACATAGTGTTGGGTGTTAAGCCTGTCACATTCGATGAGAAATCGATACCGCTTAAATTGCTAGAAGGAACTGCTGTTCCGGTTCCATTGGGAAATCCGGGAATAGTGCTGTATTCAACACCATAAGCAGTTACAGCGCTGCAACCATTTGAAGGTATAGCCCCAAGAAGTGTTGCAGATACAGTTGTTATAGCTGTGGCAACACCGCTTGTTACAGTTGGAACTAAATTTACACCAGATCCCGTTGCTGCAACGTTTACAGCTGTTGCACCACCACCGCCTACAGGAATATTTCCGTTGTATGACTGAACCAGTATTGGGTTAAACTGTACAAATATTTGTTGACTATATGAACCACCTGGTTGTGTTAAACTTAATGTAGCAGTATAAGTACCGCCCGCAGTAGTTGAATAAGTAAATCCTGCTAATGCACCTACGGTAACATTTGTTGCATCTAGATTAGAACCCGTGATGGTAAATGAATTAGGGCCCGCTGTTGAGTTTATACAAACATTGCCAAAACCTGTTAAAACACTGGCTGATAAAGTTGGCCCCGAAGCAGTTGTAAAAGTTTGCTGTGCACCATACGCAGTACCGCCGCCGTTGGTAGCATAAGCATGATAATAATATACAGTTGCTGCTGTTAAGCCGCTAACATTGGAAGAGAAATTGATACCGCTCAGGTTTGTTGAAGCAACCGGTGTTCCGCTTCCGTTAGGAAAACCGTTTGTTGTGCTGTACTCAACACCATAAGCCGTTACAGCACTGCAACCATTTGCAGGAATGGTGCCTGCTAAAGTTGCCGTAGTTGTTGTTATAGCACTTGCTGCGCCAGTTGTTACGGTAGCTAAAGTATTAATACCAGCACCCGATGCAGCCACATTAATTGCAGTGGCACCACCGCCACCAACGGGTATATTTCCGTTATAAGATTGTACCAATGTTGGTGTAAATCTTACAAAGATCTGTTGAGAATATGCACCGCCTGGTTGTGCTAAACTTAAAGTGGTTGTATATGTACCGCCTGCTGTTGTTGAATAGGTATACCCTGCCAATGCACCCACAGTAACATTGGTAGCATTAAGTATAGTACCGGTTATGGTAAATGAATTGGGGCCTCCTGTTGTGTTTACACAAACATTACCAAAGCCTGTAAGTGCTGTTGCGGTTAATGTTGGTGAAGCTGCGCCGCACAAATTAACTGGTGAAGTATTGTTTCTTGGTATTGGTCCTGTTACAACATCAAAATCAAGGTTGTTGTTATTTGTTTCAGTACATCCTAAAGTTTTACGTACACATCCTTGGGTATTAGTTAAGGCAACTCCATTATTTACAGTAGCCCCACCTTCGGCATTATTAGAAGCACCATAAGAAACAAGATCAATAATATTTGCATGAGGTAAAGTGCAGGTAGTTGCTGTAGCCCCACAGCCCAAAGCAGTTGTTATATTGGCCAAAGCCACCTTACCCGACGATGCACTCATGACAACATTGGATGTTATGATATCCGGCGTTACAGGAAATGCAGCACCAACCGTTCCGGCGCCACCTACCTGTATAAATAAGTATCCACCGGCAGGTATAGAAGTACCAGCAGGAAAAGCATAAATATTAGTGGTGACAGAACCAAAATTACCAGTTGCAGAACCATATTGAATTGAAAAACCGGTTAGTGATTGTGAAACACTGCTGATATTATGCAATTCAACATAATCGTATATATAAGTTGGGGTACCCGAAGTAGCCCCACCACCACCATAAACCTGGCTTATTACCACTGTGGTTGATTGCGAAAAAGACAACATACTTGCCAGTACTAAGAAAATTGTAAATATTTTTTTCATATTGAAAGTTTGTATTAATAAAACCTGAAAAATATTCTGCCACAAATCCTGATTAGTGTTATACCCGTTTAAGGGTATAACACTAATGGTTTGTATATGCTGATAAAATTATAACCCTGTTACCTTAACATCATCCACCTCCCAGGCCGATGTTTTATCGCTTGCAGTTCCTGCCGGATCTGCACCTTCATATCTGAAAGCCACATAAATTGTTCCGGTATATGCATTAAGATTTATGTTACCCGAATTGGTAAAGCCAGATGGAAAGCTTGATGTTGTGCTTCCCGGCGATAGTGTTGCCTGCGATGTAAGATCAGTCCACACAACACCCGCTGTCCATGGGTTTCCGGTACCTGTGTAATTGGTTGATACAAGTACTTTCAATGCAGCCTGTACCGGTGTTCCGCCTGGGGTGGTTGTTAATATAAACCCTTGAATAGTTTTAAACGAAAGTGTTTTGGTTGTTCCAGTTAGTGCTACACCGGGTGTTACCAACCAGGTTGTAACTGTATTTTGTCCGCTTCCAAATCCGCTCATGTAAGCATATTTATTATTACTGAAAATTCTGGCTGTCCATAATTCACTGGCATCCTGTGCAAGATTCTTCCATCCTGGTAGTCCAATTATTGTGTAAGGGAATGTTGTTGGAGTTGTCAGACTTTCAAAATCTTCAAAAAACAAAGTACCTGGAGGTAATGGGCAGTTGTAAGGATTGTAAAATTTAACATCTGCGGTATCTCTTATTATTAATTGTTTGGTGTTTCCAAAAACAGTGTAAAGAGCTATAATACTTCCACGCCCCTGTGCAATTTTTTGTGCGGCAAAATTTGCATAAGCACTTGTACGCACAATAAGTGTTTGACTTCCACACTGGTTTATATCACGGTTAACAGTGCTTTTATATGCAGAAGTATCAGAGTAAGTACCTGTAAGATCAGCAAATCTGTAATCGTCTAATTGTATCAACGAACCAATATATTGATCTTGCATAGTTGTACCCAATTGGGCTGCAGTTACCACTATAGGAACAACTGGATTATTTAATGACCCACCTATAACATACTTTGATATCAGGTTTCCCGGAATACCTTCCAATGATGGCGATCCGGCAACTATTGCTTTTACACCTAACATCATTGTTCTGTTATAATCACTAATTGTAAGTCCGTTACATTTAATAAATATTTTTCGGCCAACCGGATAAGTGCCATACAAACTGTTTGCATCTAGCATAATCTGTAAACCACCGGTTGCATCCTGTATAAATAATTGCTTGTAAAGATTTCCGCTTTTATCATCAGCAACAACTATTCCCGAAATAATTATATCAGTTGTAATTACATCATAAGCACCTGCAGTAGTATGCATGGCTTTTAATACTTTGATAGATGTATTGGCCACAATAGCAGGATCGGCAGCTCCGGGAGGATTGTCAAAGTTTTTCTTACAGGCACTAAAAGTGAAGGTTGTTGCAACCATCATTACCGCTGTCATTAATTTAAAAATCTTGTTCATAATGTTTATTTTAAAAAGTTTATTACGAGTTGTTAGTTATTAAAAACGAAGGCCTACGCTGGCAAAGAAATTAATACCGTAAGCATAAAATCTTCTATCAGGAAATTTGTTTACGTTCTTTTCTGCAAAATCATAACG
>JAYURR010000178.1:0-9613 GCA_043756605.1 Chitinophagaceae bacterium | reverse complement strand
AGAAACACCGGAGTATAAAAAAGTGAGTGCATTAACATTTACAAAACCCCGCAAAAGAAAATAAAACAAAAGCCCCGCAAAAACCTGCGGGGCTTTTTTAGCAACCTGATATGTTGTTCCCTATCATTATTTTGCCGTAACCTGCTGCAAAATGGTTTATTGATAAAACTAAGGTTATGTTATATAAACAGATAGCTGTACCAAGTATCCGAACAGACCTGTGCAATAAACAAGTAGCCGTACAAAATCTACGAACAGGTGTACATAAAAAGCAAATAGCCGTACAAAATCTACGAACAGGCATACGCAAAAAGCAAGTAGTCGTACAAAATCTACGAACGGGCGTACGCAAAAAACAAGTGGCCGTAAAAAATCTACGAATAGCGGTACAAAACTTTCAAATAGGCATCCGTCAAATCAAATAACAATGCCTTATTTTCAAATCTGCCCGTTACTTGTCTCAAAAAATCATTCTGGGTATTTTACGGTTTGTCTTCCAACATTATATCTTACTTTACACCAAAAGCCAAACGCATTGCCAAACAAATTCACCCTAACCACCTCCGATAATCTCCAACTAAACGGAGCATACTTTTCTCCGGCAGGAGAAATTAAAGCCGTCATTATTTTAATTCATGGTATGGGCGAACATTTTGGCAGGTATAAACATGTTATAGATTTTTTCATAGGCATACAGTATGCAGTTGTTACTATGGATTATCGTGGCAATGGAACTTCGCAAGGCAAGCGGGGGCATATTACTTCTTACCAGCAGTTAATGGATGATACCGATTTGCTGGTAAAAAAAGCGCAAGAATTGTTTACCGGCCTGCCGCTTATTATGTACGGCCATAGTTTAGGCGGCAATATTGCAGCCAACTATGTATTGCGCAGGCAGCCGCCATTTAAGGGGCTTATTGTTACAGCACCCTATTTTAAACTGGCTTTCAATCCACCGGCATGGAAGGTAGCCGTGTCTAAAATAATGGCTAAAGTTTTACCGGCTTTAACGCTGCCAACAGAACTGGAGCTGGCTGCTTTATGTCAGGATCAATCAGTAGTAGATGCTTATAAAAACGATCCGTTAGTACACGATAAAATAAGCTCCACATTTTTTTTAAATGTGCATGCAGCGGCTACATATCCCATAGAACATGCTGCTGAGTTAAAAACTAAAACACTGGCTATGCACGGCACTGCCGATAGAATTACTTCCTACCAGGGAACAACAGCATTTGCTGAAAACAATCCGCAGATTATTGAGCTAAAGCTCTGGGATGAACTTTACCACGAAATACATAATGAAAAAGAAAAGCAAGAGCTGTTTGATTATATAGCCCGCTGGTTAGAGAAATTATAATTGCAAAGGCAACTGATTAGTTATAACAAAGCCTGCTTGTTAAAGTTATCCGCAGTAATAAAATAAAATTCCTCTAAAAGCCTATCGGGGTTATAGAGGAATAAATGAATTTTTCGATGGCTTTAATTACTCCATTAAGGTGTAGCATCGTCAATCTGCTGATCCTGTTCATCATCATTCGACCATTCTTTTAATGCATCTTTCACCTTTTCAATAAAACCTTTTTCATGGGGTATTTCAGTGGCATCAGGCTGCATGTCATCTGTTTTTATTTCCTCATTTTTAGGTGCTGAACTTCCACCATCATTTTCGCCACCGGGCCAGCGCATTAAAGAAATAAATTTTTGTTGCATGATGTATATTTTTTAAATGAATAATGCGGGAATGTAAACTTTCTCTTTTTGTTTAGGAAAGTTACAAAACTAAACGCATAAAACATAGCTGATTTTGAAATGCAGACTACAATGGCAAAAGCTACTTAATTTCAACCATACAAATAAATACTTTTATTGCAGTTGTAATTGATTTATGCATTGATGATTTTTTCTGCAGCTTCCAGGTCTTTCGAAAATATCTTAACTTTTATACCACCACCGGGGTTAAAGCCAATCACATCTTCGCTTTCAATAAACGAATCTATGCCTGCTTCTTTCAGCCTGTCTCTTACTAAATTTGCCTCAATTACATCGGGATATGTGTAAAGAAGTATGGTGCTTTCTTCTGTCATAATTTTAATTTTTTATTGTCATTTTAAAAGCGCTTGCTATCAGGGAATGCATTTCAAAAATTACGCCAGATATTTTTACCTGGTCAATTTTATTTCTGCCGCAAGCGCCGTAAGTCTGTTTTGATAGCCGGCATCTATATCTACATCAGTGCGTACAATTGATTTTGCAAACACCATAAAACTTTCGGGGTGCAGTTGTTTTTTACCGGTTTTTATATTGATGGGAATAAACCTGCTCCACAAAAATGCTTTTACATGTTTTTGCTTTTCATCCATCATCAGCATTTCTACCAAAAGCACATCAGCAGTAGCTTGTATTAATGAGCTTGTTATAAAAACCACTTCGTTGTACGATGCAGGCCGCAGGTAACTTATCTCGTGTTTGCCTACTACCCAGGTTATTCCCTGCACAGCAAAATCGGATATGTTAACCTGGTAACTTTCTTTCAGGTGGTCTTCCCGTGCATTGATAAAATAATCAACATAGCGGGCATTGTTTAAATGCCCCAACGGATCACAATCGCCAAAGCGAACGGTGTAAAAAGAAGATGGATGCTTATTCATAAAATAGTTTGATTAATTGTTTTCAACATTACAAATATAAACTGCCATTTTTTTCTGCAGTTAATATTATAATTGCAGATGGTTTTTGCTTGTTATTTTAAGCAGGTTGGTATTAATCTGTGAAGATGTGAATGATTTTGCTTTATTAAAATTGTAACTTACCTTAAAGTAGCATCAGGCGTTTGCGTGGATTGGATGAACTGTGGCGATTGGGTCTGCGAATAACCAAATCATTGTAATTACTAAGCTAACAAAACATGAAAATTATAAAAACAAAATTTGGTGAAGTTGCCGGAAAAGAAGTTTGCCGGTTTACCCTCAGCAATAAAAAAGGTAACGCCGTTTTAATAATTAATTATGGCGCTACCATTATTTCGTGGCAAGTAAAAGATAAAACAGAAGCGGTAAGAGACATTGTTGCAGGGTTTGATGATATCGAAACTTACCTTACTAATAATGTGTACATGGGCAGCATTGTGGGCCGTTATGCCAACCGCATTGCAAACGGAAAATTTAAAATAAACGAAACCGAATATCAGCTTGCCTGTAATAATGCACCCAATCATTTGCATGGGGGTAATAAAGGTTTTGATAAGATGATTTGGGATGCAACAATTATGGATGCCGCAATCCCTAAACTGTCATTATCCTATGTAAGTAAAGATGGCGAAGAAGGTTACCCCGGAAACTTATCTGTAAAGGTAGAATATAGTTACTCCGAAGATGATGAATTGATTATTGAATATTTTGCAAATACGGATAAACCTACGCATGTAAATCTAACCAGCCATAGCTATTTTAATTTATCGGGCAATGTATGTAAAAACATACTCAATCATTCTTTACAAATAAATGCAGATTATTACACGGCGGTTAACGAACATAAAATTCCAACCGGCGAATTGGTTGCGGTAGATGGTACCGCATTTGATTTTAAAGCACCCAAAAAAATATCGCAGCATATTGCTGAAACAGATATGGGCTACGATCATAATTTTGTTTTAAAAAAAGGTGGAACTGAACTTGCGATTGCAGCTACATTGAGTGGTAATAAAAATGAATTGTACTTATCTGTTTTTACAACTGAACCAGCTATGCAACTTTACACGGCACATTTTTTAGATGGCAGTTTAATTAACCGGGATGGAAAATTAATTGGTAAATGTGCAGGAGTATGCCTGGAAACCCAGCACTATCCCGACACTCCCAATCATCCTGAATTTCCTTCAACACTTTTATTGCCGCAAGAAACATTTACATCTAAAACTATTTATAAAATTTCTTTAAAATAATTATTTATGCCAAACATCGCAATTCTTTCATCAAGTGTACGAAACGGCAGAGCCAGCAACCGGGTAGCCTTGTATTTTAAAAATTACCTGGAGGTTAATAAACTGGCTACGGTTGAGTTTATTGATCTGAATGAGTATCAATTTCCCGTGTTTGATGAGCGGCTTAAATTTCAAAAAGATCCTGCTAAAGCAGTACTGAATTTTGCGGAGCAGATAAAAAAGGCTGATGGTGTTTTAATAGTTACGCCTGAATACAACGGAGGTTATCCCGCAAGTTTAAAAAACGTAATTGATCTGTTGTACGATGAGTGGTATAGAAAACCCATTGCCATTTCCACTGTATCTGCCGGGCCTTTTGGAGGCACACAGGTGATTACAGCTTTGCAGTTTACGCTGTGGAAAATAAGGGCTTGGACAGTGCCTGCCATGTTTCCGGTACCCAAAGTGCTGGAAGCATTTGATGAAGCAGGCAACGCAACTGATAAATCAGCCACCGATAAGAGAGCAGCAGTTTTTATCAATGAATTAATGTGGTGTGTTGAGGCAAAAAGTAAAATGACAGATTAAGATATTAATTTGATGTTTTCATTTTGCATTATCAGTTTACAAATATAAACCCCGTACAGGAGGCTATCCACCGATAAAAATTGCTCAAAAATTTCGTTAATAAATAAACTACAGAATAGAAGAGATGTTAATCAGCATTTAACAAAAGTTCCCCTAAACAGGCTTTTGTAATTTGATGGGCATGTTTAGTGTAAATCAATTATAAATCCAAAGCAATATTGGCTTTTTTGAACCCTTGATATAATTACCCAAAATGGGGAGAAAACTGGGCGCTACCATCGGGCATCCGGCACTCTGGCAAATTTTTTCCGGATACGTTTCAGCAATCGGAACATTTGATTCTGAATGCAAAACAATGGCACGCTCATAAGCCCTGCTATTGCTGCTATCTAATCCATATAATTTATAAGCCAGGCCATATTTTCCATTATACGAGCTACCTATTTTGTATTTGCCTAATGAGGTTTTAAAACTCCAGTTGTTGTTTGAAAACATGAGCTGATCTTCACTCTCTTTTATTGTTGAGCCAAAACCATGCGCTACCAATGAAGCATATTCCAGTGAATCTGATTTGAGGTTGTAAATAAAAAAACGCTTTTTCCCGGAAGGTACCGACATATCTATCAGAAAAACATAATCTGTGCTAAAATTATTTGCTTTAACATATGTCTGCACTGACGCTGCTTTTTGCTTTAAACGACTTACAGCAATTCTGTAGCGGGTATCAATAAGATTATATGATTTGTCACGCACAAGGAGTATGCTGTTGGTATCCGTAACAACTGCAACGGGTGCATTGTTTGGTGCATAACTTACAACTGCAATATCAGTACCTTTTGCCAATACGTCTGTATCCTGTTGTAAAGCTACTGCAGGTAAAGCTAATACAGGTAAAGCAAGTGATAGCGAAAAAGAGATAAAAACACTAAGATATATTATAGCCGTTTTCATATTTTCTTAAAATTTGTTTTCAAAGTTTTACAAAATTGTGTGTAAAGCAGCGTTTAAAAACATTCCCAAATCTACACATTTTTCTTAAGATTTTTATGGCCGTATTTTTTTTGGCATGCCTTTAGTAATTATTTAACTGTTAGTAAGCCTTAATTATATAAACTCATAAAATGCCATATTATTGTATGGTTTCATACTGTAAAACTTATATTTTTTAGCTTTTATAATAACTCATATTTTGACCATAAATACCCTACATAATCTGTTAAGTTAAAAACAAAAAATTATGCATATACAGCAAAAAATTGTTAAAAAATACAAAAAGCCATCCCCCTTTTTGCAGGTATTAATTATTTTATTAGCATTAATCATACCGTTTACTTTGCATGCTGAGGATAAAAACGCTTACACAAATACCAGGGCATCTCTGGTAAAGAATTTAAAAAAATCGTTTATAGATATTGCCTATTCCCAAAGTATAGATCGTTTTTATACCAGCACCTGCGATTCGCTTGTTAAGAAAAAACTTAAAATAGATAACAGGCCCATTAAAGATATATTAACAAAGCTTTTTGAGGTTTCTAACGATAACATCAACAAAGGTTACATAACTACACTGGGTATTCCTTCGTTCAATGCTAATTTTCTAACAACATTAAAATTGTACAAAAAAGGCTCTGTTTTTAATTTATACAATAACATGAATTATGTACAAAGCAACATGATGGCATTGGTATTTGAGGGGCTGTTTGTAGCCGATACCATAAAGGAAATTGCCGGTTTGAGAAAAATGTTTTTTGAACCTTACTTTATTTCCAGCCAGATAGAAATGCCCCAGTACGCACCTTACCTGGATACACTGGTATATGCCATGGCAAACTTTGCACCGGTTATACTTAATAGAAAACTCACAGATAATGATACCATGTACACAGGCTTGGTTAACAGGAATAATAAACTAACTGTTAAAGCAGTTTCGCAAATAAAATCAGATACTTATTACGAGAAGGTATTGCCCTTCAGTCTTGCTGTTTATGAAAAGAGAATTACTACGGAAGAAGTAGTAAAATTAACAATGGTGCCACAGGATTATTATCACGCTTTTGTTGAAGAAGCCATCCGGCTTCATACCAGTAAAGACCCTGAAACACATGCTTTTTTAAGTGAGCCTATAAGTGAGTTAAATAAAAAATTCGGTAATTATTATTTTATAAAAGAAATAAATGAGTTACACGAGTTACCGGATAATGCCCGGTTTAAAGTGCTGAGCACACTTAACGCAAAAGAGCTTTATTTTTTAATGCTTGCCGGTACTTATGATCTTTCGCAACAAGGCAGCAGTGCACTTTACACATCCAGCTTTTTATATCTGTATAAAAAATTTTTAAAAGAAAATGAAAAGGCAGGGTTGAGTAAATTTTTTGATGATATTGATTATTATCAGTTTGATGATTTCATGTCTATCGTTTCAGATTATGGCCTGGTGGCAGATCTGGTTAAAAACCTCGATGAAGCAAAGGTGATCAGGTACATTGTAAATTACCTGGAGGCACTGCCGGCTAAACAACTTTCCGATAACGAAACTATTATTGATGCCATGGGTATGGCACAAATACTGTACGAAGTGAGGGATAGGCAAAATATTACAAAAAGTGTTATAGAGCAGATAAATAGCATTAAAAAGCAACCAAAATTGCAAAATGATTTGCTCTATCAAAGAATTTACAATGTATTTGTAGATTTAATGACAGACAAATATAAATATGAATCGGACCTTACTTATGATGTGCTTGATGTAAAACGCCTGCAAAGAAATAATTTAATTACACAGGTAAGTTTTTTTTATGATGATGAAGATGCAATAACATCGTACAGCAGCAGCTTAGCTACTTACGATGCAAAAATGTGGGAGAAAAAAGACCTCGGAAATTTTATTGTTTTCACTTCTAAAGCGGGTAATAAAATGAAAGTGTATATGAACAAGCCCAATACAAAAATTGGTGCAGATTCATCACAAAATGAGATGCTAAATGCAATTGCAAAACAAGGTTTTGAAATTACCACATTCATACACCGGGGGCATAGTTATCATTTATCAGAAAGTCTTAGAAAAATGACTCCATCAGGCCAGTTTGTATTTTTAGGTTCTTGTGGCGGGTATAGAGAAGTGCTGCGGGTATTTCAGCTAAATCCAGATGCAAATATTATATCCACACGCAGTGTTGGTTCTAAACTTATAAACGATCCTTTGTTAGAAAAGATCAACACGAACCTGGTTAATAATAAAGATGTAAACTGGGATGCACTGTGGAAGGAAGAAGGTGCAAAATTTCAATCAAAATTAACCAAGGATCTGTTTTCTGCTTATACGGCACCCAATAAATACATAGGTATAAAATTTATACGCAAAGTTTATAACTATTAGATTTTATAAAGCTGCAAAGCAGATTTGTTGGCAGTTATGGTTTGTGCATTACAAAACCCTGGCCGCTTTTACGGCAGGTTATTTTCTTGAATTTTAAACAGCTGCCTTTTCGTTTACAATAATTCATCACTTCTCAATACCTTCACAAAAAAAATAACTCATGAGTTTGCGTTTACAATTGCAAGGTACAGGTGTGGCCATTGTTACTCCTTTTAAATCAACCATGGAAGTTGATTTTGATGCCTTGGGAAAACTGATTGATTTTATTATTGAAAATGAAATTGAGTACATCGTAACATTGGGCACAACCGGCGAAACTCCTACGCTTGATGCAGAAGAACAATTTGATATCATCAATTATACTTTTGAAAAAGTTCACGATCGTGTGCCGGTGGTGGTGGGCATTGGTGGCAACAACACCAAAGAGGTGATGGAGAACCTGCAATGCTACCCGTTGGAAAAAGCAGCTGCTGTTTTGTGCGCCAGCCCTTATTACAACAAACCATCGCAGGAAGGTATTTTTCAGCATTACAAAAACCTGGCGGCTGCTAGTCTTAAGCCGGTATTGTTATACAATGTACCTGGCCGTACCGGAAGTAATATCAATGCAGAAACAACATTACGCCTGGCAAATGAAGTAGAGAATATTGCCGGTATAAAAGAAGCCAGTGGTAACATGGTGCAATGCATGCATATACTGCAAAACAGGCCCGCTGATTTTCTGGTAGTTAGCGGCGATGACCATGTAACACTACCATTAATAGCCTGTGGTATGGATGGTGTAATAAGCGTTGCAGCCAACTGTTTTCCAAAAGATTTTTCTGATATGGTACGCCTTTGTTTGCAAGGTGATTTTGCTGCAGCAAGGCCGCTCCATTATAAATGTTTAGAAGGAAATGATCTGTTATTTGCAGAGAATAACCCCGCCGGCGTAAAAGCATTTTTATACGAGATGGGATTGATTGAAAATGTATTAAGACTCCCGCTGGTACCATTAAGCAGTGCAGTTCATCAAAAAGTAAAAACTTATTTATCCAGATGAAATGAGTAATAACAAAAGTTGAGGCTGGTTGAAATCTATAGTAGCAAATACCCTGCCCGTTCCGTACAGGCAGGCATCTGGCCAAAATCAAATAAAAATAACAGATGAAATATTTTTTGTGCCTTATCTTTTTTACCTCCGGTTTTTTTTATGGCTGGGCACAACACAGGGTTGTTTTTAAGTTAGGAAAATATCCGCTTAAACATTTTAACGATACCGCTTTTCTGGCAGGCAATTTTAATAACTGGAACCCCGCAAATAATGATTTTCGTTTTTTACTTAACAACGAAAATAGTTTTGAGCTGATACTGAATTTACCGGCAGGGCAGTATGCCTATAAATGTACACGTGGCAATTGGGGCAATGTAGAATGTGCTGCCAATGGCAATGATATCAGCGATCATGCATTCAAATTAACAACCGATACAACCATTGAAATAAATATTGAAGCCTGGAAAGATGATTTTGCGCCGCTAAGCAAAATGCACACTGCAAGCAAACAGGTACATGTTTTAGATACCGCATTTTTTATTCCGCAGTTAAACAGAAACAGGCGTATCTGGATTTATTTACCTCCGGGATATGAAAACAACAAAAAGCAATACCCGGTTTTATACATGCACGACGGGCAGAATATTTTTGACCAATACACGGCCGGTTTTGCCGAATGGGGCGTTGATGAATG
>JAYURR010000177.1:0-31026 GCA_043756605.1 Chitinophagaceae bacterium | reverse complement strand
AATTCAATTCAAATCGTCACCGTTTGTTTTTCGGCTGAAATACATGTCTATTAAGAATTTCAAAGAACTTTTATTTAGTTTTACGGGACACTAATGATATCCGATAATAATTCACTAAACGGTATTTTATTTAAGTCAGATTCTTCAAAAGGATTAATTTTTTATTTACATGGCAACGCAGGCTCTTTAAAATCATGGGGAGAAATCGCAAAAACTTATACCAACTTACATTATGATCTTTTTATGTTAGACTACAGGGGTTATGGAAAAAGCAGCAGTTTCATTAATAGTGAAAATCAGCTTTACGTAGATATACAACTGGTGTATGACTCTTTAAAAATGAAGTATAATGAAAATAACATCATAGTTTTAGGCTACTCAATTGGAACCGGCCCTGCAACAAAACTTGCATCCACAAATAATTCTAAATTATTAATACTTCAGGCACCATATTATAGTCTTACAGACTTAATGCAGTATAACTATTCATTGGTGCCAACATTTATACTGAAATATAATTTTGAAACAAATATATTTTTAAAGGATTGTAAAATGCCTGTTATAATTTTCCACGGCAATAAAGATGAAGTTATTTATTATGAGTCTTCTTTAAAATTAAAAAAAATATTTAAAAAGAATGATACGCTAATTACATTGAATGGTCAGCGACATAATGGAATGAGTGAAAATTCGGAGTATTTAATTGAAATAGAAAAAATATTAAGGGAGCAAACTCATTAAAAAGAGTTTTTTATTATTTTAAAAAATATTTTTTTCGCCGCTTCTAATTATTCCCTTCTTATAAAAAAGACAGTATTTAGGCAGCTTTTACCTGTTGCAAAACCATCTCTGGCTTTTTACCCAATTGTTTCATCACTCTAAAGTGCGATGCAACAGCCTCCGACATGGTATCATATTTATTATATGGCAGGTTAAACTCTTTTGCTTTTTCCATTACAATTTTGCTTATTTCGGGATAATGTACATGGCTTACACGGGGAAAAAGATGATGCTCTATCTGATAATTCAATCCGCCAACAAACCAGGAAATAACTTTGTTGCCCATTGCAAAATTTGCAGTGGTTTTCATCTGAAACTCAGCCCAGGCCGTATCAACCTGTTTGGTTGCATCTAAACCTACATGCTCAAACTCGGTATTTTCAACAACATGAGCCAGTTGAAACACCAATGAAAGTATCAATCCCATTACTGCATTCAAAACAAAAAAACCAGCAAGCCATGGTAAAAAACCCCAAACTATAATTGGGAGTATAATATAAAAAGTTAAGTACGAAGCTTTGGTTGCCCAAAAAATTATATGATTTTTGGTAGTCATCTTCCAGGCATCTGTAGTAAAAATTTTGCGGGAGAAATATTTTGTAAAATCCATGATGAATATCCAGAAAATGGTAGAGAGCGAATAAACAGGCAACAGATATAAATACTGCACCTTGTGTGCCGGCACCCATTTTTGCGATTCGCAATGGCGGATGATCGGGCTTTTTGCAATATCATCATCAATACCATCAACATTGGTATAAGTATGGTGAATGATATTGTGTTTTTGTTTCCAGAAATAAGAGCTGGCACCAAGTGCATTCAGGCTCAGGCCCAAAAAATCGTTCAGTTTTGTATTGGTGGAGTAGCTGCCGTGGTTAGCATCGTGCATTACAGCAAAACCAATTGAGGCTAAAGAGATACCAAGTATCACACAACTTAACAATGCCTGCCAGTTGGTTAAAGGCGCAAACATTAGTAAGCTATACATAGCAACAGCCGTGGTAACCAGGGTGATGGCTTTAATATACAAACGCCAGTCGCCGGTTTTTTTAATTTTATTTGTTGTAAAATATTCCTCAACAGAAGTTTTTAAACTTTGATAAAAATCGTTATTGCTGTTTGAAAATGTAACTTTTGCCATATTGGTATAAACGGTTTTATTGGAATATTAGTTCACTAAAAATATTTAATGAAAAATTTCAATTTTTTATGAACGCTGAAAATGGAATTAATCTCCTGCTTTAAAGTGAGTAAAGATAAACAAAAATGCCGTTTGGGAAAGGTTAAAATCAGTTGAGTTTAAAGGGAGCACACATATCAAAAGAAGGGATAATTACATTAAATGGTTTTTTATTATTCACATTTTCCATCTGGTAAGTGCCATGCATTTTTCCAATTTCAGATCGCAGATTGCAGCCGCTTACATATTGATACGATTCGCCGGGATTTATTTGTGGTTGCACACCCACAACTCCTTCGCCCTCAACCTCACGCAGGCTGCCGTTGCTGTCGTATATATACCAATGCCTGCTTAAGAGTTTAACGGGGTAAATATTATTGTTTTCGATAGTAATGCGGTAGGCAAACATAAACTCGCTGTTTACAGGATTGCTGTATTCAGGCTGATAGTATGTTTCCACACTAATGGTAATACCCTCAGATATTTTTGAGATCATGCCTTGAGTTTGATGTAAAAGTATGGATAAAAAACGCTTTTTATTGTAAATTACATCAGCCTTTTATGTTAATACTATCTTGATTTATAAAATAAACGGACTATGAGTAAATTTTAGATGGTATTATACCTGTAGGAAAGGATTTGGAGTATTTATTATGTTACATCGGTATAAACTCTTTTATATGCCAATAACAACACATCATTACAGCAACGAAGAAATAACGGTTGTTTGGAAACCTGAAGTTTGTATCCACTCTGGAATTTGCGCCAAGGGACTTGCAGATGTATTTAACCCACGCCGCAAACCGTGGATAGATCTGAGCCAAGCCGAAACGCAACAGATTATTGAACAGGTAAAAAAATGCCCGAGTGGTGCGTTGAGTATTGAGGAGAAAATCGCTCAATAATGATTAAATTCTTTTAGAAGATTTATATCCACTCTTCAGCAGCCATTGCAAAACTTTATCACGGTTATCGCCCTGCACAATTATGTCGCCATCTTTAACCGAGCCACCAGTGCCGCAAAAAGATTTTAGTTTTTTGCCCAGCTCTTCAATATCTGCAGTGCTGCCAATAAAACCCTCAACCAAAGTTACAGCCTTGCCGGCACGGTGTTTTGTATCTAATCTTATTTTTAATTTTTGTTGAGATGGATCAATGGTTTGCTCCTCTCCGCCCTCATCTTCTGGCAGTTTAAAATTGGGATCGGTTGAGTAAACCAAACCTCCTGAAGATTGAATTTTTTTCTTACTCATAATTTTTATTTTCAGATGATGACTGCTTTCAAACTCAAATCTAAACTACGTGCCTGGTGTATTACTGCACCACTGCTGATATAATCAACACCGGTTGCTGCATAAGCTTCAATATTATTTAAATTAATACCGCCGCTGGCTTCGGTTTCAAACTTACCATCTATAATTTTTAATGCTTCGGTGATTTGTTCAGGCGTAAAATTATCAAGCATAATGCGGTTTACTTTTCCGGTTGCCATTACTTTTTTTACGTCTTCAACGTTTCTTGTTTCCACTTCAATTTTTAACCCAGGTTTTTTTGTCTGCACATAATTGTATGCTTTTTCAATCGCTTTTTCAATGCCGCCGCAATAATCAATGTGGTTATCTTTCAGCATAATCATATCATACAAACCAAAGCGATGATTTACACCGCCACCAATTTTAACTGCTTCTTTTTCAAGCAGGCGAAAGTTGGGCGTAGTCTTTCTTGTATCCAGCAGTTTAGTTTTGTAAGGCAGTAATTTTTCGGTGTATTGTTTGGTTAATGTAGCAATGCCGCTCATGCGTTGCATGCAATTTAAAACCAGCCTTTCGCATTGTAATATTGTGTGTACCCGGGCTTTTACTTCAAAAGCAGTTTCGCCATATTTCATAGCATCACCATCTTTTTTAAAAGCAGTAAAATCAATATCGGCCTGCATGTGCCTGAAAATTTTTTCAGCCACTTCCATACCGGCCAAAACGCCATCTTCCTTAATTTTTAAAATGGCTTTTCCTTGTGCAGCAGCATTAATAGATGAAATGGTAGAATGATCCCCATCACCAATATCTTCGGCCAGTGCATTTTTTATCAGGTGTTGTAACTGTTCATCATAATTCATAGTAACAAAGCTAAGGAAGAACACAAAAATAAAGCCCCGGAAAATCCGGGGCCTGCCATTTTATTATTTGTGTGCTCTTATTTATTCAAATGTAATTCCCTGCAAAACCTGTTTATCACCCTTTTGTTTCATAAAGATGGTGGTACGGTAAGTACCGCTCTTTGTAACCAAAGTACCAATACAAAATTGCGATCCGGCATTTTCGCCTTTATGTATTACAGTAAAAGTTTTTACAGCATGAGAGCTGATAAAGTCTTTTAAAACCAGCTCTGCCTGGCTTTTGCTATAACTGCTTGATTTTTCAGGTGTATTTATCTCAACAGTATTATCAAAAAAACGAGCAATTTCGGTTGAATTACCGGCTTTCATACCCGCAATTACTTCATCTATACTTGAAAATAAAGTAAAAGAGCTTAAGAGCGTACCAATCGTTAATAAAGTAAAAATCTGTTTCATGAAATTATTATTTATACAACTGTGAATTTGCCAAAAACGTGCCAAGACTTATTAAAATTACCATACTCGGGAGTAATTTAAAGCTAAAAGACAATTATCAGTCAAAATTAGCTGCAAATATTTTAGTTTTAACGCATGGAAGACAAAAAAGTAATACTCATTATCATGGATGGATGGGGATTGGGCAAGGTTGTAGAAAGCGATGCTATTCAACATGCCAAAACGCCCTTTGTAAATTCGCTATATGCTAAATACCCCCACACAACCCTTATTACCTGCGGCGAGGATGTGGGCCTGCCCGAAGGCCAGATGGGTAATAGTGAAGTTGGCCATTTAAACCTGGGTGCCGGCCGCATTGTATATCAGGAATTGCAACGCATAAATGTTGCCATTAAAACCGGTGAGTTTGCAAAAAACGAAGTATTGCTAAATGCAATACGTTATGCAAAAGAAAATAACAAACCGTTGCACCTGATTGGTTTGGTAAGCGATGGCGGTGTGCATTCGCATATAAATCATCTTAAAGCAATAATCAGCCTTTGTAAAACAGAAGGATTAACAAACCTGCTTGTACATGCTTTTACCGATGGCCGGGATACAGATCCAAAAAGCGGTCTTGGTTTTTTAACCAATCTGCAAAATCATCTTGATACCACTATAGGAAAAATTGCAACAATTACCGGCCGCTATTACGCTATGGATAGGGATAAGCGCTGGGAAAGAGTAAAGCTTGCTTACGATGCGTTGGTAAATGGCATAGGTAATTACACGTATGATATGCTGGCAGCGGTTGAAAGATCGTACCAGGAGGGAGTTACCGATGAATTTATTAAACCCATCATCAACCAAAACTTATCAAATACAACAATAGAAAATGGTGATTCCGTTATTTGTTTCAACTTTAGAACAGACCGTTGCCGTGAAATTACCGAAGTGCTTACACAAACAGATATGCCTGAGTTTGAAATGAAAAAACTGGATTTGCATTATACTACCATTACGCAGTACGATCAAAAATTTAAGAACGTGCATATTATTTTTGATAATGATGATTTGAAAAATACGCTGGGAGAAATTCTGCAGCAAAATAATAAAACACAGATACGCATTGCGGAAACAGAAAAATATCCGCATGTAAGTTTCTTTTTTAGCGGGGGCAGAGAAATACCTTTTGAAGGTGAAAAAAGAATTATGGTTCCATCGCCCAAAGTTGCCACTTATGATTTACAACCTCAAATGAGTGCCCTGGAAGTAACAGCAGCAATTGTTACCGAAATTGAAAAGAACTCTAAATCATTGAACTCCAAAAATCCCCACTTGGGGGGTGGGGGGGGCGATTTTATTTGCCTCAACTTTGCAAACGCTGATATGGTGGGCCATACGGGCATTTGGCCTGCAATTATTAAAGCTGTTGAAACAGTTGATAACTGTGTTGAAAAAGTGGTTACTGCTGCACTGCAAAATAATTACACCGTGTTTTTAACTGCCGATCATGGCAATGCCGATTATGCCATTAATGCAGATGGCACACCTAACACCGCACATACTTTAAACCTGGTGCCGTTTTTTTTAATTGATAATAATTTTAAAGGCAATATTAAAGCCGGTAAGCTGGGCGATATTGCACCAACCATTTTAACATGGATGAATTTACCCATACCTAAAGAGATGACTGGCAATATTTTGATTAACTAAACCAAAACTGATTTTATGCTCAAGAAAATTTTAAAAAGAACCTTCCAGATTTTATTGTTGGCTTTTATAGTATTACAATTCATTCGTCCAGAAAAAAATAAAGCCGAAGGCATCAGCAATAACGATATCAGTAAAATGTACCCCGTACCGGCAGATGTGCAGTCAATTTTAAAAACCAGTTGTTACGATTGCCACAGCAACAATACCGTTTATCCCTGGTATGCCGAAATTCAACCGGCTGGCTGGTGGCTTGCAGATCATGTAAAGGAAGGCAAGAAGGAATTAAATTTTTCTGAATTTGCATCATATCGTATCAGCCGCCAGTACCGTAAATTAGACGAGATAAATGGAGAGGTTAAAGAAGATAAAATGCCGCTTGATAATTATTTGTGGATACACAAATATGCCAAACTAAATGAGCAGCAAAAACTTACATTGGCAAACTGGGTTACTACTTTGAGGGATACCATTAAGGCTAATTACCCGGCAGATAGCTTAGTTAGAAAAAAATAATGATTAGCTTCGTTTACTATTTTATGTAATGTACCAGTGTAAAAAAATAATTACTGCTTTTATAATGTTGCTGATGCTGGCAACTCCATTATTTTTTTCAATAATGGTATTGGTAAAACAGCAGGTTACACAATACCAGCGCAATGCAAGGTTCAGTAAAGAAATACTTCAAACTATTACGGTTTCGTCTGCAGCTATTTATTGGGTAAAACCAGGCAAAGAAATACTGTTTAAGGGCAAGCTGTTTGATGTTAAATCTTTTTTAATTGAAGACAACAGCATACTGTTAACCGGTTTTTTTGATAATAAAGAAGATAAGCTTGTAATGCAAATAGTAAAGCTTGCATTGCAGCAAAACCAATCTGGCAGCCCGTACAGCCAACCTGCAATTAAATTTTTGTTTTTTGCAGCATTTATAGATCACTTGGAAATGAATTTTGAAGTTGACCGTTATAAATTTATTTCTACCCAATATCATCAGTTTGATGAGAAAATACCAGAGGCTCCTTCCCTTTCTCTTATTCATCCTCCCTGTTAATAAATTTCATTTTTTAGTTGTTAGCACATTAGCATGTGCTGCATTGCTATGCATTTTGCGTAGCGATGTCTATTTGTTTAATAAAACTAAGCTTCATGAAAAAGATATTTATATCAACAGCATTTCTATTTATAACATACAGCGTATTTGCACAGGAAAAAAACATCAAAAAAGATACAACTGCCAAAGAAATTAATCTGGAAGAAGTGGTTATATCTGCCAGTAATTTTGCAGAGAAGAAAAAAAATATTGCGCAAAAAATAGAGGTAATTACTGCTAACACTATTGCCCAGGCCAATGCGCAAAACACCGGCGATTTATTGATAAATACCGGAAAAATATTTGTGCAAAAAAGTCAGCAAGGCGGCAGCAGTCCGGTTTTAAGGGGGTTTGAAGCCAGCCGGGTGTTATTGGTAATAGATGGTGTTAGAATGAACAATGCCATTTACCGAAGCGGCCATTTACAAAATGTAATTACCAGCGATCAGAATGCGCTGAGTCGTGTAGAAGTGATGTATGGCCCCTCATCAACCATTTACGGCAGCGATGCTCTGGGCGGCATTGTACACCTCATTACAAAATCGCCGATACTTTCCGGAGATAAAAAATTCTTAACTACCGGAACGGTATTTACAAGATACAGCAGTGTTAATAATGAAAAAACAATACATGCCGATGTAAGTTTGGGTGGCAAAAAATTTGCCTGGTTTCAATCTTATAATTACAGCAATTTTGGCGATATGAAAATGGGAAGCAACTACCTGAGCAAGTATCCCGATTTTGGAAAAAGAAGCACTTATGTTGGCAGCATAAACGGGGTAGATACGGTTCTGAAAAACGCTGATGACAGAGTACAAAAATTTTCCGGTTACAAACAATGGGATATCATTCAAAAATTATTATTTAAACAAAATGATTTTATTTCTCATTCTTTAAATTTTCAATTATCAAACAGTACTGATGTGCCACGTTACGACAGGCTGCAGGATGTTAGGAATTTTGGGGGTTCAATTGGCACCACACTTCGTTTTGCTGAGTGGTATTACGGACCTCAAAAAAGAATGATGGGAGCATACGAATTAAATGCAGCAAAACATGGTTTTATGGATGCACTAAAAGCCAACCTCAGCTACCAGAATATTGAAGAAAGCAGGCATACCAGGGAATACAGGCGTTACGACCGGTTTGACAGCCAGGTTGAAAAAGTAAAAGTTTTTGGTATCAGCATCAGTGCCAGAAAAGATATTGGAAACAGTGAACTTACATTTGGTGCAGATGCACAATTAAACTATGTAAAATCTACCGCTACCAGAAAAAATTTAACAACAGGTGCTATTACTAAATTAGCCACCCGCTATCCGGATGGTAAGAACAAAATGAACAATTTTGGCATTTTTGCCCAGCATCTTTACAAATTTAAAAATAAAAAGCTGGTGTTAAATGATGGCATCCGCTTACAATTCATCAACCTGCAAAGTAATGTAAACGACAATTCGTTTTTTAATTTACCCGATACAAATGTAAAGCAAAATAATTTTGCAGTAACCGGAAACATAGGCCTGGTTTACACTCCGGTTAAAAGCACCATTATAAAAACATCCATTTCTTCCGGCTTCAGGGCACCTAATATTGATGACCTGGCAAAAGTTTTTGAATCAAGTACAGCGGCAAAGCAAGTAGTGGTACCCAATGCCAATCTTAAGCCAGAGTACACGTATAATATTGACCTTACAGTTGCCCACCGAATTGCCGACAAAGTAACTGTTGAACTAACTGGCTTTTATACAATTTTTAGAAATGCCATATTAAAAGCACCCTTTAAATTAAATGGGCAGGATTCTATTATTTTTAATGGAGTAAAAAGCCAGGTATTGGCCAGCCAGAATGTTAACAAAGCAAATTTGTACGGTTTTACTTGTAATGTTACTGCCGATATTTATACAGGCCTGGTTTTTAGCAGTACCCTATCTTATACAAAAGGCAGTTTTAAAACCGACGCTTCCAAAACAACATCGGTTTATGAAAAACAGGCAAATGGCACTTACGCATTGGTAAACAGAAACGTATCAAGCAAACCTTTAGATCATATTGCACCATTGATGGGTAAAACAAGTGTTAGCTATCAACATAAAAATTTTAAAACAGAGGTTAACATTTTGTATAATGGCTGGAAACGCCTGGATGAATACAATGCAGATGGCGAAGACAATGCCCAATATGCCACGGCAGATGGTATGCCAGCCTGGATGACACTTAACTGGAAAGCAAGTGTACAGGTTATAAAAAAATTGCAGATACAAGTTGGCATAGACAATATTCTCGATAGAAACTACCGCACTTTTGCTTCGGGCTTTTCATCCGCAGGCAGAAACTTTCTGGTTGGTTTAAGAGCTAATTGGTAGTAGTAAAACCAATCGTTTCTGTAAAAAATCCATATTAATAATTACCTGTTTTATTTTCAAAACACGTAAAAAACCATTCTGGCAATAGCTGGATGTTTTTTAACCTACATGCAGCATTATTTACCTGTAATTTGTCTATATTTATAGGGAAATCAAGCACACATATGACGGAAGAGCTTATGCTTAGCGGATGCCTTCGGAATAATGCCACTGCACAGGAGGCATTATATAGCCGGTTTAGCCCAAGAATGTTGGGTGTGTGCTACCGTTTTGCAAAAAACCGTGAGGATGCCGAGGATATGCTGCAGGAAGGTTTTATAAAAGTTTTTTCGCAAATGCACCAATATAGAAATGAAGGTGCTTTGGAAGGTTGGATAAGGAGAATTGTGGTGCATACCTGCATTAATATTTTAAAGAAAAATAAAAAGTTTTCAGATAGTATAGATATCGCCAATGCACACAGTATCCATATCAGGGAAGAAATGATACCATCAATTATGCAGGCCAAACAGGTAGTTGAATGTATCAGAGCTTTACCACTTGGTTATAAAACAGTTTTAAACCTGTATGCCATTGAAGGATACTCACACAAAGAGATTGCTTTTATGCTGGATATTGAAGAGAGCACAAGCCGTAGCCAGTACACCAGGGCAAAATCAATGCTGGAAGAAATATTGATTAGAAAAAAAATAATACAAAAACCAAAGAAAAAAACAAATTTCTTAGGTGCAGTTTAACCAGTTTTAAATAGCGCAAAGCAGTTTAAATATTGGAATTACCAATTACTATTATGTTTTTATACAATGATGGAGCATGAATTTTATGAAGATGATTTTGAGCAACTGCTTAAAGATAAAGCAGATCAGTTCAGCATGTATCCATCTAAACGGGTTTGGCACAGTATTTATAATAACCTGCATCCTGGCCGCAAGTGGCCTTCTGTTGTAATAAGTTTATTTTTTATCAGCTCTTTAATGTTTATCGGTTACTTAAACACCGGAAAAAACGCTATTACCAGCCCAATTAATAACTATACTATCAGCCAGCCTTTACCTGAAAAAGATATTGTAACTACAACTGCAAAAAAAATAACCCATAAAATACCGGTTACCCAAAACCCGGCAATTGCAAAAAATCCGGTTAATACTTACAGCAATGCTTTTGAAGATGTAATAACCAATGAAACAGATTTTTTAAAATATACCATTGTTAAAAGCAACAGACCCGTTTATTTTGCTGTAATTAATACCGAACCGTTTATAGAATCAATTACACCTGCTCCTGCTGCAGTTACCGGGCAAAATGTAATACAGACTGTAGATGCCTACATAAAGTCGAATAAAATTTTTGCTGATATTGCAGCTTCTGGCAAAAAAAGTAAAAACAATTTAACAAAACCTGCCGGTAAAAATATTACAGCCAGTTATGCTGAAGAAACTCAGGCTGGTATTAATTCAACTACTACTACATATATTTCAACAACTGATTTAGCACCCAAAACCTCCGAAGATGCGTTGAATAAGCTAGCTGCAGCAGATTTAAAAAAATCAGATGCTACAAAAACAATAGCTAAAACCGGAACACTTACAACAGAAGAAAAAGCATGGATTGAAAATTATGCTTTGCAAAACAAGCCAGTTGCAAAAAAATGGAAGGGTCGTTTAGGCTATCAGGTGTATGTAACGCCTGCGGTGAACTACCGTAAATTAACAACCAGAACAAAATGGTCTTCAACACCTTTTGCAGAGGGAGATATCAACAATAGAATCAGCCAGAAACCGGGTGTAGGAATGGAAGCTGGTGTTGGATTAAATTATGCCATAGCAAAAAGGTTACAACTAAAAGGTGCAATCCAGTTTAATTATACCAGCTATAATATTGATGCAGAAAAAAATAATCACCCCATATTTACCAATATATTATTAAACGACCCCGCTTCGGGTATGTCGTATGCCTCGGCCAGGGTATCTACAACATCTAATGCATATAATAATTCTTTTGCAGCCACAACACCGGTAACATTGCATAATAGAACTTACCAGATTTCTGTACCAATTGGCTTTGCTTATAAACTTTCAAGCAAAAATAATGTAGATTGGTTTGCAGGTGCATCTGCCCAGCCCACCTATATTTTTGGTGGCAAAGCTCATATTATTTCTTCCGATTTAAAAAATTATATATCAGAGCCATCATCTATCAGAAGCTGGAATTTGAATTTAGGGTTTGAAACCTATATGAATTTTAAATTAGGCAATTATAATTTACAGGTAGGGCCGCAGGTTCGCTACCAGGTAAACTCTACCTATAAAAAAAATGTAGCTTTGGTTGAAAAGCCTTATGCAGTTGGTTTAAAGTTTGGCTTATTCAAAGGCTTTTAGTTTAACGGTAATTTATATTTTACGCAGCAACACATAATAGTATTGCTGCGTTTTATTTTTGTGAATCACTGTTGTATTCAATTCAATAAATCTGTCCTTTTGTAATACTATCTTTATTTCAAAAGTAGTCCGTTGGACTAAGGTGAAATATTAGATGGTACTTCCCTACCGGCAGGCAGGTTATACCAATAGCAAAAAAATTTGTACTAATTACTGGTATAATCGGTATAATTCCGTGCTTTACTTTTAAATTTGAAATATGAAGATCGTTACTTACATATTTGCCTGTTGCGTTTGTATATATTCCTGTACAAATGCGGAAAAACCTGCTGAAAAATTTTCTGGAAAAGATAGCACAGAAAAACAAAGATTTTTTCCAGTATCAGATTACATTAAAGGTGAGATTTACAATATTAAAAAAAGCGGAATCAATCCACTGAAATTTACAACCATTAATGGCAAAACCGATTCTGTTTGGTTAAAAATTGAAGAGCTGGATAGTGCTGTGGCGGGGTTTTTACATCCCAAAATAGATTCGGCAAATTTAATATCGCTTTTTACAGAGAAAAGTTTTTTAGATCAATCACTGGATGCAGTAACTTTTACCTATGATGCTGCCGGCGCATTGCCAGATACTATGAAACTAAAACACTGGGATGTGTATGTTGACCCCAAAACGAATAAGGTTAAGCGGATTTATATGGTTAAGGAAATAGACAAAACTAAAACACTCCAGCTAACCTGGGTACATGGCCAGTGGTGCAAAACCACCACCATCATTACCGATGAAAAAGGCGCAATGAAAGTTGAAAAAGAAGAAAAACTTATCTGGGATTTTTAAACTAACATGACACAAGAAGAATTTTCGTCCATTGCTTCCACCATTCCCACTTTACCGGGTATTTATAAATATTATAATGCTGCTAACGAACTGTTATACGTTGGCAAAGCCAAACATTTGCGTAAAAGAGTAAGCTCCTATTTTTCTAAAACTTTTACCAATTACAAAACACACGAACTTGTAAACCGCATTCACCACATTGAGTTTACAATTGTAAATAACGAGCAGGATGCATTTTTACTGGAGAATACTCTAATTAAAGAATTTCAGCCGCGGTTTAATATTAATTTAAAAGATGGAAAAACCTACCCTTACATTGTTATTAAAAACGAGCGGTTTTCCAGGGTGTTTTTTACCAGGAGAAAAATTAAAGATGGCTCACAATATTTGGGGCCTTACACTTCGGTTGAAAAAGTGAGGGAACTGCTTGATTTTATTAAGCAAACCATTTTGTTACGTACCTGCAAGCTGAACCTGACGGAAAGCAATATTAAAAAAGGCAAATTCAAGGTTTGCCTTGAGTATCATTTAGGCAATTGTAAAGGCCCTTGCGAAGGATTGCAAACCCCGGAGAATTATAATGAAGACCTGCAGCAGCTCGTTAATATTTTAAAAGGCAATCTTTCGCCGGTAATACAGCATTTTAAAAAAGATATGCAGGCGCATGTAACTAACCTGGAGTTTGAAAAAGCTGCCATCTTAAAAAATAAAATTGAGCATCTTAAAAATTACCAGGTACGCTCAACTGTAGTAAACAACCGCATGGGTTCGGTAGATGTTTTTTCTATTTTAGAAGATGGCAATATTGCTTACGTAAATTACCTAGCCATAAATGCCGGCACCATTGTGCAAACAAAAACCATCACGCTTGAAAAACAACTGGAAGAAACTGCCGCAGAAGTGCTTGCCTTTGCTGTAGCACAAATAAGGGCAGATTTTAACAGCACTACTACTGAAATAATTGTGCCGTTTGCAATTGATTTTCCAGAGCAGAATATTAAAATCACCATACCAAAAGGCGGCGATAAGAAAAAACTGCTCGATCTTTCTGAAAAAAATGTGAATTATTTCAGAGAGGAATTGAGAAAAAGAAAAATGCTAAATCTGGAAAATAAAACTGCCGATGAGAAGATTAAAGTTTTGGAGCAACTGAAAGCAGATCTGCAATTACCCGCCGTTCCTTTGCATATTGAGTGTTTCGATAATTCAAACTTTCAGGGAAGTTATCCGGTATCGGCCATGGTTTGTTTTAAAAACGGCGAACCAAGCAAAGCTGAATACAGGCGTTTTAAAGTAAAAACAGTTGTTGGTATTAATGACTTTGCCAGCATGACTGAAGTTGTTTACCGGCGCTACAAAAGGCTGCTGGATGAACAACAGCCGCTTCCGCAATTAATTATTATAGATGGAGGCAAAGGCCAGTTGAGTGCTGCTATGCAAAGTGTAAATGCTTTAAAATTACCAGGCACTACAACTGTTGTGGGATTGGCTAAAAATGAAGAGGAAATATTTTTTCCGGGAGATACAGAGTCGCTTAAACTGCCCTGGGATAGTGAAAGCCTTAAACTCATCCGCAGAATAAGGGATGAAGTACATAATCATGGTATAACCTATCACCGTAACCTGCGCAGCAAAGGCACTTTTGTTAATGAACTGGAGCAGGTTAAAGGCATTGGTGAGGCAACGGCAGATTTATTACTAAAGGTATTTAAATCGGTTAAAAATATTAAAACAAAGTCGTTTGAAGAAATAGCTGCTGTTACAGGAAAAGCAAAAGCTGATTTATTAATAAAATACTTTAAACAGTAGTTACCGTTTATTTACCAGATAAGTAAACCCCATCAGAAAATTACCAAAATTAAAAAAAAAGGGGCCTGAATAGAAATTCAGCCCCGTTTAAAATCCAATATCCTATGAAAAACCAAGACGAAGGTAATCATTCAAACGTTTGCAAACAATACCTCAAATAGGTAGTTTTTGTAAAAATTAATAACTTGTTTATAAATAACACAGGTAATTCAACAAACTAAAAGCCCCCGATTTAAAATCGGGGGCTTTCAAATATTGTAATAAAATGGCTTTTAATAAGCCCATAAATCCTGCTCGTAGTTGAAAATCTTTTCTTTGATATTTTCACCTTCTAATAACTGAAGTATGCCTTTATCTCGTAAACCTGGGTATTGATTAATAAATCTGTCAAAAGGATTATCAATTGTACTCTTTATAATTCGTCCATAAAACATACGGCTTTCAAACAAGTCTTCCCAACTCATTCTTGCACCATAGTTTTTTCCGTTATATACATCGTACTTTGAAAATATAGGCCTCATATCTGGATAATAAACCCAAAATAATTCGGATTCTCCAAGATTTAACCCCTGTGAAGTGATAACATTTTTTACTGGGGCTATTCCTAAAATTCTCCAAAATAAACGTGAGCTTTCTTTATCAAAAATCACCTCTTCCTTAATTCTAAATTTGTAAAACGAATCCAGATTAACTTCATTTCTTTGATATCTTACGCCATATGTAACACCATTAGAATCAATAAGTGGCACAGGTACAGAATCACCGGAAACTACAGTTGCAACATCAGATAAGGACATTGGTGTTGTAAACCTATCATCAATACTACTAAAAACGGTTACTGCACTATCCTGGATGGCCTTAAACAATATAGAAATAAATCGTTGGTTACCATTGTTTTCATCTGCAGAATATTTAAAAGGCAGATTTATTTTTTCACGGGTATCAATCTCTCTCCATATTTTATGGCGATACATGGCATCATCAGCCCTTAAATTTTCATAAGCCAATGGTGTTCTGTCTTTTAATATGGTAGTTTCAACAGCTTCATCAGGGCGAAGTGATTTTTTAACAGTTCTAATGGGTAAACTGTCATTATTCACTACTGCTGCTGGCGCTGCGGCCACAGCTGCAACAGAATCAACCTGAGCTTCGGTAGGTGAAACTTTTGCCTTGGTTTTAGAAGCAGTAGTTTTACGGGTACTGGCACGTTTTGTAGAATTACGTGTAGTTGTCTTCTTCTTCTGTGCTTCTACTTGGTTTACAAATATGCATAAGCATATCAGCAATAGTAAATTCTTTATCAACCGCTTTTTCATAGCTGTATTTTATAAATAATTAATATAACGCAATCGATTTGCCGTCAATTACCCTTTGTCCATCTGGACCTGTTACTTTAACATTGTCAAAAGTTATAACTGAGCCTGGTCCGCAACGCTGTATATAACTGGCCAAACCTGCAAGACTATTTCCGTTTAAAGGGCTTGTCTGCACATTTGGAAAATTAGCTCCGGAAAAATAAACTGTTGCACTTACAACACTATACTTGGTATCAAAATCAAAATTCTCTAACTCAGCTCTGCAATATTGCTGTCCTTTAAATGATACAGAAGGCATTCTTACTTTACCATCGCCTACTTTGAATATAGGATCAGGAATTCGTTTTATTCGGAAATTAAACGGTGTTGTTGCTCCATTGGCAGTTACATTAATTGTTGTATTACCAGGTGCGGTTACACGTACAATACGCTTTGAAGTACCACTTGTAATTGAACCAGTAGTAATTGAAACCTGCGTTTTATCCCATCCTGTTGGTGAACCAATAGTTACCGGATTATCTACACCAATATAAAATACATTCATCTTATCAAGCATTACTGCAGCACCGCCCGGTATACCAACTGTGTATGGAATACTCTTTGTTTCAGTTCCTTTAGTACCATCTGGTTTAGTATAGGTTACTACAACATTTACCGAACCAGAGCCACTTACCGGAAAAGTTCTTTCAGCAACACCGTCAGCATTTGCTCCTTGAGTAACTCCATTAATAGTAATATTTGGTGCCGCAGATTTACTGAATGAACCAATACCGGCAGTAACTGTCATTTGCTCGCCGGGCATAAGGTACGTAGAACTTGTACCAATGATTGGCTTAAACTGATCGTAAATAAACTTAACCTGCCCTACCTGGTTGTGACAAAAAGTAACAACCTGGTTTTCGGCATTTTTAATATTATTTTGATATTTGCTTAAAAGCGTAACAGCCGCAACAGTAGGCATCATTCTAAAACTGTTGGTTGTTGCATCTTTATTAGGATCTACTTCCACTGGAAAAGTTGTTGCAAACTCTTTGGCAATTTCAGGATCAATTGCCAACATGGCCGTCCTGTAAGCTTTCAATTTGTCATCCAGTTCTTTTCCTTTCTTTTGATTATCCATCAGGTTAGAAGAAGCATTTAAATCATCATCTTTATATTTTTCAACGCCATCTTCTATTTTAGCACCAGACATTTTTTTTAGTTCAGATTTCAATCCATCAAGATAAGTGTTAAAATCTTCGGATAATTTCTTTGCAGTTTGAGCATGTCCTGTCCAGGTTGCTAATTTAGCTTTATCAACCCCAGCTTCATTTACTTTTGCAGCTAAGGAAGCAAATAAACCGGTGTTGCCTGCTTCTAGGTTTACGTTTGATTTAACCAAACTTTTATCTACAGTTCTAAAGGCTTCAATAACTTCGGCCGATACATTCAGTGCCAACATCGCTGTTAGTACCAGATACATCAGGTTAATCATCTTTTGCCTGGGCTCTTTAGGTAAAGCCATAGTATTTTAATTTACGATTGTTATTAATATTTTTTACTGGTTGTTAATTGGTTAATCCGTTAATTGGTTAATTGGTGTAGCTTGATATACAAGCACTTTTCAATTTACATTAATCAGAAAAACGATTGACATTTTTTATCTGCCCTGCATTGCACTTAGCATATTGCCATACACAGCATTTAACTTACCTAAGTTACTTGCCAATGCGCCAATTTGCTCTTTTGCTTTTTGTGCATCATCTACACTGGCCATCATTGCCTGGCTGGCCTGCGCCATCTGCCCGTAGAAGCCATTCAATGCTTTCAGGTGATTGTTACTTTCTTTTAACTCTAACTCGTAAATAGTATTTAATGAACCTAAATTTTTAGTTAATACCTGAACCTGCTCATGAAAGCCTTTTGCACTTTCGCTGGCACTGTTAAAAGATGTCATGGTAGCTGCACTTGCATTAAAGGCGGTTGCCATTGATCCGATAGCTGTTGTAGCTTCTTTGGTTTTTGCACCAAAATCGCTGGTTGATTTTACAACATCGCTTACATCGCTGATGCCTGCAACACTGGTTCCTAATTTGTTAAAACCTTCGCCCAGTTTTTTAAGGCTGGTTGGTGTAATATCAGCTTCCATCAGCATTTTGTCCATATTTTTCAATGGCGAATCGCCTAAAACCTTGGCCTCAAGAGGTATTGGTGCCTCTGGTGGTGGTGCAAATATGTACAATGCCGCATAAGCAGCAAAAATTATACACTCGGTATATAAACCAATTTTTAACCACAGATCTGCATTAGGGGCATGTAATATTTTTTGCAAAGCACCAAATAGTACGGGTACCGCTGCTGCAGATACACCAATGTTTAAAATTCGATCAATAAGACGTCCGGCCATAAAATTTAAGTTTTAGTTGGGTTTTTTTAAATTTATTTTTAAAGCAAAATTTATATGAAAATATTTTTAAAATACCTTCTTAGTTTATCAAACACTATTTGCTGTTACAAAGGGTAACTTTCAATGCTGATTAATAAACAAGAAAATACTTTAAAAATATTATCGATAATAAGAATATTTAATTGGTGAAAAATGGTTTATTTTCTCTTGCCCTTTTTTTGAGCTGGAGGTAAATCAATAACGCAACGGAAACCGATGTAAGATTTAGTTGTATCCTGATATTCGTATGAACGAGATCCTGTTCTTAAAAAATATCCTACGTCTTTCCAGCTACCACCGCGTAAAACCTTACGTTTATCACGTGGTTTATCGGTTTCTTTGGCATCATACCTGATATCTGGGTTCATATCATGCTGAAAATTGTACGCTCCTTCATAATATAAAGAAGATGTCCACTCTGCAACATTACCAGACATATTATATAAACCAAAATCGTTGGGCCAGTAGGCATCGGCACGTACGGTGTAAAACCCACCATCTTCAGGATAGTTACCACGGCCTGGTTTAAAGTTGGCCAGTAAACATCCTTTTTTATTTCTCAGATAATATCCACCCCATGGGTAATCAGCTTGTGAGCGGCCACCTCTTGCTGCGTATTCCCACTCAGCTTCCGTAGGTAACCTAAAGTCTGATTCGGTTGCCTTTTTCTTTGAAACATTGTAAGCGTTCAGATAATGAGTTCTCCACTCGCAAAAAGCAGTAGCCTGTTTCCAGCTTACACCTACAACAGGATAGTTACCAAATGCGGGGTGACTAAAGTATCTTTTAGCCATTGGCTCGTTATAAGAATATGCAAAGTCTCTTACCCAGCATAATGAATCAGGATAAACAGGGATTGCTTTTTTTATGATAAATTTAGAACGGGGAACAGTAGCATCTCTATTTTGAGCTGCCGCTTTATAATCAAAAATTTCTGACTGGTAAACAATTTTGGTGGCATCCAGCTCTTTTTTACCAAAAAGGCGGTTATCGGGAGTAACTATTATAGCATCTACTTTTTCCATAGTTGCTTTATCGCCCCATTTAATGGTGTTTGCCTTTTTCCAATCAATATATTCATTGCCATCTGATCCTTGCTTTACATAGCCCATTAGTTTAGCGGCTATTGAATCACGTACCCAATTGGTAAACTGGCGATACTCGTTATTGGTTATTTCAGTTGCATCCATCCAAAAGCCGTTTATTGAAACGGATTTATTTCTGGCTGTAAGGGCATAGGTCATGTCCTCATCGCTGGAACCCATATGGAAGGTGCCTGGTGGAATATAAACCATTCCTTTTGGCTTCTCCAAATTCCATTTTGAAGCTGGTGCAGCACCGATAAGTTGACCCTTATCTACTGCATAACCGCCTCCGCCTGATTTACCACCAGATTTTTTACAACTGGTAGTTAAAGATGTGATAGCTATTAAAGCTATTAAATAATACAGCCTGTACTTCATTGTTTTTAACTTTGAGGGTATTGGGCAAATGTAATGATTATTTTGATTCCTCATCATTTTTATGATTGTTTGAATTTTTATTTTACAGGTAAATTATGCCCTAAAAAAACTAAACGATAGAAATACTCAAATATTGTGTTTCTTTATAGTTAAGCTATCTTAACTATAAAGAATAAATACAATTTAAGCCAGTAAATTTTGGTGGGTAAAAAAAGGTTTTGTTTAATGGGATATTTGAATCTGTAATTTCGATAGTTTTTTGATACTACCAAAAAAAAACGTTGATTACTTTTCCCCAAAATATTGCTTCCATACATCCGCCATTTTTATTTTTATTTTTTTAAGCAATGTCTTTATTATTTCATCCATTTTAAGCTGGATGAAATCTTTGTGCAATACATCCCTTACTAGTATAGAGTTATAGGACTTTTAAAAATTACATGCGCTTGATTTTTTTTGATCTTGTTCTATAAAATTAATAAATTTAAATTGACTGAAACCGGTTACAGGCATATCCTGCATCGTTAAATTTTTTTAGTTAATTAACTGATGCTTTTACTAAATCCTACCATTCATTTCAAATTCATACAAATAAAAATATGTAATAAATACTACCAATTTTTTTTTGGATGTTTTGATATTATACGATGTATTTAGGTAATAAGCCGTAGGACTTTAGTGGCAATTTTGCAATTTTTTAAAATGTTAAAAAAATCACAAAACATTGTAAAGGGCATTTTTGAGGTAATTAAATATCAGTGTTTAAGAGAAGTGCAACTTTATTTCTTTTTGAAAGAAGAAAGATAAATTTCTAACGCACTTACCATACTGGGGGCCTGCGGTTGGGGTGCTTTAATTTCAAGCACCAGCCCTGCCTCTTCGGCTGCTTTAAATGTATTAGCACCAAAAGCCCCGATGGCGGTGCCGTTTTGCTTAAATTTAGGGAAGTTTTCCATTAAACTTTTAACCCCTCCAGGCGTAAAAAAGCAAATCAAATCGTAATTTTTTGCAATAACATCTGTAATATCATTGCTTACAATTCTATATAAAACCGGGGTTGCATATTCGCAATTGTGCATTTTTAACCAGTTGGTTATCTCACTATCAAAAGATTCTGAACACGGATAAAGAAATTTCTCATTATCCTTATGCTTATTAATTACATCAAATAATGATTTGTTGGTGCCATCAGCACTGTAAAAAACTTTACGCTTGCGATATAAAATGAATTTTTGCAGATAAAGGGCTACAGCTTCGGTAATACAGAAATACTTGGTTTCCTGAGATACACTGATTTTCATTTCATCGCAAATGCGAAAAAAATGATCAATAGCATTGCGGCTGGTAAAAATAACAGCCGAAAAGCTGGCAATATCAATCTTTTGCTTGCGAAACTCTTTGGCCAGAATGCCATCTACAACAATAAAAGGAAAAAAGTCGAGGTTTAAATTATGTTTTTTGGCCAAATCAAAGTATGGAGACTTATCGCCATCCGGCTTAGGTTGGGTAATGAGTACTTTTTTTACTGTTTTCCCGGAGGTAACAGTGTGTGTTGAACCATTTTTAACCATAATCGTTACTGCGTGGTATGCAAAACTACAGATTTTTAGTTAAATAAACCATTAAACCCTTGTAGATGAGCAATAAAGGCAATATTTCTAACCCCGTTATGTACAATAAAAAATGAAATTTGCTTATTTTTAAACGATTTTGAATGAGTGAATAGGAGCGGAAAAAGCGCAATAACAGAAAAAGCGCAATGCACATTAACGAGACCAGTGCCGCAATCTTAACAATTCCCGTATCCGAAAATGCCAGCACAATAATAAAGGGAACTAAAAAAATACCTAAAATTTTATTTATCAGAAAAATTACAAAAACATAAATATTTACTTCTGCCTGCAACCCCGTAAGCCATCCGGTAAACTTTAAAGTGCAATATTTTATTAAATACACCAGCCCCATCAGTGCTATTGAAGAAAAAATTATTACCCACCTGTTATCTGCTTTAAACAACCGGTACTGCGCTAAAAGCACAGATGCATATATACCACCGCTAAGTATAAAAAAGGTATTAAACAGAAATGATGGCAGCCTGGCCTGTAAAAGCTGGTCGGTTATTTGGTTTTGCCTGAGCGAACTATTAAAAAATACCCTGAATAGGTTTGTAAAGTATCGGCTAAAGAAATATTTTAAAAAAGCAAGCAGTAACACCAGTAATGCAATCAGGTAAAAGAACAGATTGTTTGATTTTATTTTTTTTATCTGCACTGCCAATGAAACTGGCTCTGCATCTATATTTAAAAGCCTGTTTTTAAATATGAAGGCTGCCTTTTGTGCAAGTGCTGCTTTAGCTGAATCTATCCGTTTAACAGTATCAACTACAGGCTTGGTTTTTAATGAATCTTTACTATAATTTGTGGTATCGGCTGTTTGAGCATATAGCGGGGCAGAGAAGATGAAAAGCAACAAACCCAAAAAATAAATTGGCTTCACTAAGTAAATAATTTTTGCAAAAATAGATGCTGTGTGCCATACTTTTAAAAGTAATTCACATACCCAAAATGTATTTTAGATGCTTCACGCAGGTTGAATTTTACATCATTTCGTTTGCCTGCGGCATAGCTGATGTTTAACAAACCAAATTTTGTTTCAAAAGCAAGCCCGAGGCCTGCACCAATAAAATTATTATTCAGGTTGATGGTTTGGTATTTATTTTTAACCCATCCGCCATCAACAAAAGCAAACATGTAAGAATTTAGCTTAAGCCGGTACCTGTACTCTGCCGTAAGTACCGCATACTGTGTTGCATAAATACTCTCTTCATCAAAACCTCTTAACAGCTTATAACCCCCAATTTGAAAAAGCTCGTTGCGGAACGTGCTGGGACTAATGAAAAGCCCGCCATTAATTGCCATTTTAACGGTGGCCTGTTTGCCCACCGGAAAAAAATGAGCCGCAGCAAGCTTAATCCTGAACTGGTACGACCGGGCCTTTACCGAATCGTACAATGCGGCATAATTAAATGCCGGATCTTTTAAATTCAGTATTTCATTGTTCTTTTTTATGTTTTTAATGCCCACTGCTCCGGTAAGTTTTATTTCGTTACCGCTACGTGGATTAAATTTATAATCTGTTTTGTTCCACTCATATTCCAACCCAACATTTACAGCAGTAACATCAATATTGGGTGGCAGTTTTTTTGTTGCTTTAACCAGGTTAGTATCTACACCGGTGCCCAGTAAAAAACTGTTTTGCCATTGTACAAATATTTTACCCGATTGATTTACTGATAAAAGATATTGCAGCCCTAGCAAAGCATTTATTTGTAAAAAGGTAGAGTCTTTTTTAAAAAGGTCAAATGCAAAATCGAAACCGAAGGATGAATTAAATATATATGGTTGTTGAAAAGCCAGATTTAACCGGGGAGATTTTGGTTGTAATTGCTGCCATTTTAATAGTATTGTTTCTCCGTTGCTCAACGCATTTTTCAAATCAAGATTTACATCGGCAGTAAGTTGTAATTTACCCGTTTGGTTGGCACTTGGTAAAAAACCTATTAAAAAATTAGCCTGGCTGCTTCTTTTATTTGCCAGGTACAAATTAAGTATAGAACCACTGCCCAGCATGGTTATATCGCTTGGCTGTATTGTTTGCAGGTAAGGCAACTCAAGCATACGCTTATCTACCTGTTCAAGTTTTTGCTGATTGTATAAACTGCCATTAGGTATGGCCAGGTAATGCCGCAGGAATTTTTTTGAGATTTTTACTTTGCCAAAAACACGGATACTGTCAATATGATACAGCGGCCCTTTTTTGGCCCTCAATAAAGCTTCCATTTTTTCTTCATCAAGCCTGATGCTGTCTAAAAATATTTCGGCAAACGGGTAGCCGTTTTTTTCGTAATAATTTAAAATTTTTTGTTGCAGGGCCATTAACTCCTGCATGTTAAGTAGTTTATTTTTAAAATCTTTTTCTTTAAACCCACTTTCATCCATGGCAGTTTTCTCAATGCCATCGGGCAGCAGTTTTATCCATTGGTATTGCTTGCCCAAAAACAAATGTATGAGTGTGGCGTTATCTTTTTCAAAAACACTGTCAACTGAAGCTGTTGGATAACCCTTAGAACTTAATAATAAAACCAGCCCCTGTATATAATTATCGCACAAAAGCTTATTTGCAAAACTGGTTTGTAACTTTAATGGCACGGCGTTAAAGGCGTTATCTTTGTCAACAAAATGTATGTTTAATTGATAAGGCAGATTTTTTTGAGTTTGTGCATAGCTGCCATATACATTGAGTAAAAAGCCCATGCACATGAGTGCAGAAAGCAGCATTTTACATCTTATTAATTTAATTGGGGCCATTAATAATCAAATCTAAATAATATCCCGATAAGTATCGGGACTAAAACTAAAAATCTTTGCCGGGCATTTATATTCATATTCCTTTTTGCAAACAGGCCTGCCATTACTGCAACTTTCATTTTTCTACATCGATGGGGCAAAAAGAAAAAATGGTGGAGGCAATTGTTACAGAAATAAAGCTTGCTCCGGTTATACAAAACGTAGAAATTGAAAAAGAAATTGTTTCAACACTTTATTTTGGCGGAGGCACGCCCAGCATTTTAAATGTTGATGATTTAAAATTGATTTTTGATGCGTTGGAGAAACGTTTTGTTTTTGCAGATGATATTGAAATAACGCTGGAAGCAAACCCGGATGACATAACAGATATAAAATTGAAAGACTGGAAAACACTCGGCATTAACCGGCTTAGTGTGGGCATACAAAGTTTTGTAGAGGCAGAACTGGTTTGGATGAACAGGGCGCACAATGCCACAGAATCTTTATTGTGCATTGATAAAATACGGGAAGCAGGTTTTACCAATTTTTCTGTTGATCTTATTTACGGTTCTCCTTTGTTAAGTGATGAAGATTGGAAAAAAAATGTAGCTCTTGTTATTGAAAAAAACATTCCACATATATCCTGTTATGCTTTAACTGTTGAACCTAAAACTGCTTTGGATAAAATGATTGAACAGCATAAAAAAGAAAATGTTGATGCTGAAAAACAAGCCAGGCAATTTTTATTATTGATGGAATGGATGGAAGAGGCCGGATATGAACATTACGAAATAAGCAATTTTGCAAAACCTGGTTTAAGAAGCAAGCACAACAGCAGTTATTGGAGTGGAGAAAAATATTATGGCTTTGGGCCGGCGGCACATGCTTTTAAATACGGTGAGTCACCCCGAGAGGGTGACTCACCGGGTAGGAATGCCACAAGCAGGCAATGGAACATTGCCAACAACAGTTTATACATTCAATCTTTACAAAAAGATATTATTCCGTTTGAAGAAGAAGTGCTTAACAAAACTCAACAACTGAATGAATATATTATGACTTCTCTAAGAACCATGGAAGGATTGGATTTGAATTATGTAATCAGGATTTTTGGAGAAGAAGAAAGCAGCAGAATAAAAGCAGCAAGTGCCAAATATGAAGGCACCCATAAATTGAAAACAGTAGATAGTAAAATTATTTTAACAAGAGAGGGCAAATTATTTGCAGATGGAATTGCAGCGGATTTATTTTCCTGAATGACTGTAACGCTTCTTTACATACTTAACCAGTTCTGCAACTGATAAGCAAAGTACCATCAGGAGGATGGCTGTAGTACCGATATTTGAAAAAGAGAAAGGCATTGTTTAATTTTTCTCCACTAAAGTTACTCCATTTATTTTGTTAACCACAGGTAATTGTACCTGATTTATTTTTATGGCTTACACCAATGCCTCCTCAATATTATTAAATCCTTCTTTTACCGGCAGGTTTTCCCATAAAATTTTATAAACCGTATCTGCAATGGGCATATCGGCTAATATTTTTTTGTTGATGTTGTGTATGCATTTACTGGCATTGTAACCTTCGGCAACCATACTCATTTCCAATTGGGCGGCTTTTACTGAGTAGCCTTTGCCAATCATATTGCCAAAGGCACGGTTGCGGCTGTGGAGTGAGTAACAGGTAACCAACAGATCGCCCAGGTAAACCGATGCGGCGTAATTATTTGCACGGTGTTCATCGGCAGGTTTGCGGATGTCGGTATGCCCCACTTCAATATTTTTTATGCCTGCTTTTTTTAAAAAGCCTGCCATTTCATCGGCACAATTGGCAATAAAAACACTTAAAAAATTATCGCCGTAATCCAGCCCATGAGCAATACCGGAACCGACTGCATAAATATTTTTTAAAACCGCAGCATACTGTACGCCAAAAATATCATCATTTTCAACTGTGTTTAAATAACTGGTTTTAAAACATGTGGCAATTGCATGTGTAGCTTTTTCATCAATGCCCGAAAAGGTGAGGTACGATAATTTTTCTGCCGCCACTTCTTCTGCATGGCAGGGACCAAGTACTGCAAAATAATTTTTTAATTCTACTGCAAATTCATTTTTCAAATATTCATTCAGCAGTAAATTACTTTCGGGTAAAATTCCTTTTATGGCTGAGATGATTTTTTTATCTGTAAAAATATTCCTGTCTAAACCACGCAATGCATCATCAGTATAGGCAGATGGTATCACCATTACAATACAATCGCTGTTGGTAATAACTTCAGCAGGGCTTGTGGTTAATTTTAATTTAGTAGTATCGAGATGAGCTGCAGATAGATACTGCGGATTGTGATGCCGTTCCTGTATGTGTTTGATATGTGCTTCGCTCCTGTTCCACCAATAAATGGTATTGCCGTTATCGGTTAATATTTTTGCTATGGCAGTTCCCCAGCTTCCGCTTCCAAGTATTCCAAAATTCATTGTTTATTGTTTCTGGTTAATCGTTATTAGTTTCTCGTTTGCATTGAATTTAAAAATGTATTTGTTAACTCAAAAGACCAGAAAATTAATACCCGAGTAACAAGAAACGAGAAACATTCTTTACAATCCTAATTTATCCACCGCCAACTGCGCTGCAATCTGGCTGGCATCTTTTTTATTAAACCCTTTTGCTTCGGCAATCAGTTCACCATCAACAGTAGCGCCAATGGTAAAAAGCCTGCGGCCATTTTCAAACTTTTCGCTCAGGGTTTCAAACTCAAGAGCCTTGCCGTTTTTATTGGCCCAGCCGTATAAGCGGTTCTTAATATTAATTTCAACATCTTCCAGGTCATCAATAAACATGTGCGGCATAATAATGCATTGCTCTACCCATCTGTGTGTACCTGCATAACCTTTGTCTAAATAAACGGCACCAATCAATGCTTCCAGTGTATTACCAAATATTTGCGATATTTTCAGTGCATTATCATACTTGTTATAAAAGGTAATTTTTTTAAGTCCCATTTTTAAAGCAATATCATTCAGCTTCTGGCGGTTAACCATTTTACTTCTCATCTCGGTTAAAAAACCTTCGCCTTTATATGGATATTTTCTAAAAAGATAATGCGCCACAATCGAACTTAAAACCGCATCGCCTAAAAACTCGAGACGCTCATTATTTTCATCGGCACCTTCCCTTACGCTGCGGTGGCTGAGGGCAGTTTTGTACAGCGTAATTTCACCAGGGGTAAAACCAAGCACGTTGCTCAGTTGCTTTTTAAATTCCCGGTTACGGGACTGTCCCTTAAAAAAATTTTTTATGAACTGCAAGACGGATAAATTGTTTGCGTGAAATTAATCTTATTTAAGTTGAAAATAAAATTAAGCATTTCGCCGTGCATACCGATAAAAAAATGGAGGAGCAAAGCTCCTCCAAAAAAAAACTAAAAATAAATATCATCGTTGCAAACTCAGCTTTTCTGTAACCCACTTTATTCCATCAAACACTTCAACTATATAAACATCTGTTGGCTGGTTAATTAAATTTACAGTTTGCCTTTTTTGTTTATTTACAAACTTTTGTTGATAAACTGGGATGCCCATTTTATTTGTTATAATTATTTCCTTTATCACTGCATTTTTATCCTTTGTTTTTAAAGAAACCGCAAATTGCCCATTTGTTGGGTTAGGCATGAGAATAATTTTCTCTTGAGTTGTTTTTGTTATTTCTGTACGTGAAATAATTAAGCAGTTTTGATCTAAATAAACAGGGCAGTTTGCGTTTGAACCCTGAGGGGTAAACCAAAAATCCCAGTTGTACGAACCACAAGCATTGGTGGTTGTGCATTTTAAACGTAACCATCCATTTGGTGAGTTGTAATTTATCACTACTTCTACAGAATCGCCCTTGGGGCCCTTTGGAGCCCAGAATGTATATCCACTTGAACTTACATAGCTCCAGGTAATTGTAGAAGCATTGGGGTCAACCAACCACGCAGTAGCATAATATTCGCATTGGGAAAGAACATTTGAATTAGTACACCTAATTTGTGTTAACAAAGCACAATTACCTAAAGGAGTTTGGTAGCCGTTTACATACCAATATGCAACACGGGTGCTACAATTTGGCATACCTAATTTGAGCAATTTATTTGCAATATAAGTACCTGCCTGGGGATTGCATCCCCCGGTTTGAGTTGATGTAATTGTAGCTGTTAAAAATTGCGTAGTACTTGTGTTACTTAAATTTGTAACTGCAACATCGCTGCCATTAGGGGTTAAAACTGCAATAGAAATATTTGCATTTGATGGTGTCCATACAGCTGTTGCTCCGGCAGGCAAATTGGTGGTATAATTTTGTATGCTATTGACACCACAAATTGCATCTGCACCTGTAATTTGAGGAACATAATTAATAATAACATTACCTGTAAATGCAGCACCCACACCAACTGCATACCAGGCATCGGTTACACTTTTTTCTTCGCAACTATTTATTCCGTATAATTCCTGAACAGCCTGAATGCTCATTGTACGAGCCATTGAGTAATTGGCTGAAGAGTTTAACAATTGTTCAGTACGATATGCAATTCTTTCAGCCTTACTAATTGTTATGGCTGAAACACTGTAGACATTTCCAATTCCATTAGTACCAGTACCGCCTTCCGAAACTAAGTAGTACCATTTATTTAAAACTCCGCATCTGTAATGAGAAAGAGGTTAATTATTCCAGTTGGCATCGCCATAGGTATCTGACGAAGGATTAAATGCACCACTTGGCGGATTGCTCATGCTACGTAAATAACCTGGCGTAATTAAAGTAATTTCTTCGCCAATAAGCCAGCGTTGCTTGGTTGGTGCTGAATAAGCTTCTACGCTTGCCCCCCAAATATCGCTAAAACCTTCATTTAGTGCGCTTGATTCTGTGCCTGAAACATTCGATAAATCACTTGTGTATTGGCATATGCCATGCCCCAATTCATGTGCACAAATATCTAAAGAAGTTAATGGGCTAAATACAGTTCCTGCATCTCCAAAAAGTATTGCATTTTTATAACGATCCCAACCAGCATTGGGGAAATTAATGCCATAATGTATATAACTAACTATGTCCATTCCTGCATTATTGATACTATTTCGATTGTGTTTATTTAACCAATAGTCATAAATTTTTTCCATTGCCCAATGTGCATCTGTTGCCACCTGATCAACTCCATGTTCAGCAACAGTCCAATTATTATCATTAGTATCCCAAAAATCTGTTGCTGAATTTACTATAACCTCTATATCGCTCTCGTAGTTTGCATTTAAGGTTTTAATGTTTACCCCATTTCGTACTTCACGTAACCGGTACTGGCTTCCTTGCTGATCAGTAGTAAAATTTTGTGTGCCGCTATAGCGGGTTTGGGCAGTACCTGGTGCATTGGTGTTGCAAACCAAATTTTCGTAGTTAATTATATTGCCATTTAGGGCACTTATAAATACATACTTACCATTTACACTATTAGAGTCTATTAATATTTTATAGGCTAACTCATATTCAGCATTTGTAAGCAATGGATTTTTTATAATACAAAAACCTTTGTTTTCAACAGTTAATTTGGTTGTTACCTTAGTTTTAACAATTACTTCAAAATATGTTTTAGCATTGATAATAGCTGCCTGTTCATTAACGGCAGGTGTTACTGCAATTTTTTCAAGATTTTCGTAACTGCCATTCAGGTATTGAATAATACCATCTTTTTCATGAATTACAAAGTCCATTCCCTTTATTTCAATACCGCTGTAAAAAACGCTGAATTTTTTATGCGTAAATTTCAGGTCATCGGTGTAGCTTTTTATAAATCTAAATTCAATAGCTGAATTGCTGTTTGTAATTTGCTTTAATACTGCTGTCTCATTTACTAATGCAGCAGTTTGTTTTGCGTTATCTGCCAATAATACAAAGTAATTAGTGCCATCAACCTGTTTTAGTTTAAAATTTATTTGTGCAAAGGCAATGCTACAAATAAACAGCCCCAGAAAGGTTAGGATTATTTTGCTGATTATCTTTTTCATTATTCAAATTATTTAGGTTTAAGAAAAATTATTTCTTTGTAAGCAACCCAAAATTTGAACAATGAATTATTATGGTTTTTTAACTAAATAGCTTTCTCCTAAATCAATCCGGGCAATTAAAGTATCATTTTTTATTTCCTGAAATGACCAGGTTCTTAAACCACCAGCCATTGAGTAAACCCATGAGTTGTCAGATGATGATTTACTGATAATTGCCTTATCATAAACAAGTATAATACCGTTGTATCTTGCCCTTTTCACACTATCTTGTATTAAGAATGAAAATATATCTTCTTGTCCTGCAGGATAGTTAATTGGAAAACACCCTACAACTCCACATTGGATTTCTCTTATTAAAAGCCAATTACCTGCCAAAATGGTTTTGAGTTCACCAAGCGGTATGTTTATTAATGTCCTATTGTGTGGGTCAATAGTTGTAACATTTGGTTTGTCGCCACAACTCACTATACTTAATAAAGTAATAGTTAAGAAAATAATAATTATTTGTTTCATGTTTGATTTTTATTTTATAAAATGGATTACATCAAAGGCACCGCAGACTACATAAATGTTGCTTTTAAAATCGGGTGGGCTGTGTGTATTTACAATTAATGCTTTCATTGTTTCGTTAATTTAGGGTTGCTTACAACCACAAGTTCCAACCCCTCACTATATTATAATTATAGTTTCATTTTTTTACAAAATAATTTATAAAATAGTTTTTACCCCCCCC
>JAYURR010000176.1:0-9749 GCA_043756605.1 Chitinophagaceae bacterium | reverse complement strand
CAAAAACAAATGCAAGCCAAAAGCTGGTTACACCATAACCAATACAACTATAAACCAGATTTACTCCGCCGCCGTTTACCAGCCTTATTTGTGTGTTTATAGGTATGTACGATTCGTAACCGAATAAATATACAAAGGCTTTGGTACCATTTAATAATGTTAACCTGAAGAAAGGAATAAAATTAAGATAACTATCTACAAAACCGCTGTAATACCCAACCGGTGAAGAGAGGCCAATAACAGCCAGTGTACCAAAATAAAAAAAACAAAATGCCCCGATGAATTTGAGCAGGTAAATAAGGATACGTTTATTTAAAAATGACTTCATATTATTTTTTTATTTCCCGAAATTTCATCTGCTTTGCAGCATTAAAATAATATAGGGAGATTCAGTAAATATATCGCTTACTAATCAGCACCAAATAGCTGATTATAATTACTTAAATCTGCCGATGTTTTATAATAAGCTTTTGCAAGTTCATGAGCTCCATTGCAATAGCTGCTGAAAGTATCGTAGCTCATTGCTGCAATTGATTGTAATTTAACCAAACAGGTTTCATCGTTGCCAATATCCAGGTTCCAGCCGGCCTCGTTTTCTTCCAGATTATTCCAGGGTGTAAAAAAACTAGTAATCAGCGGCCTGCCAGCACTCAGACTTTCGTACAAGGCATGGCCAAAATTTTCTCCTTTTGTAAGCAATACAGATGCATCGTAAAGCGCAAAGGTTTGCTGTACCTGCGCTGGTTGTAAATCGCCTTTGTAAATAATGTTGCCTTTGCCATCAGCAATTGCCTGCTTACAAGTTTGCCAGTAAATTTTATCTTTTACAGGGCCATAAATATCAAGACTAATATTGGAAGATTTATTTACCAATTCAATTAACTGCAGCAGGTTTTTTTTGGCAGCAATCAATGATAAATAAACCAGCCGCAGTTCCCCTGCTTTTTTATCAGGAGTAGCAATGGTATCAAATGGTTGCTTTGGAATATTGCCTGCTACTATTACATTAGCATTGCTGCCGAATATTTTTTTTATATCACCTGCTTCTTCGGTATTGGTTGCATGCCAGGTTATGTTTTTTACAAGGCCAGATAGTTTAAGTGTTTTTAAAAATATTTTCTTTTTAAACGATTTGCCTGCCAATGCCCCGCTTTGCAACATACCTCTGGGGCAAAGCACTACTTTGGTTTTTAATTTATTTACTGCCAGCAATGGAATAATGACAAACCGGTAAGAGAATATTCCATTTAAATAAACCACATCAGGCTTATTATGAAGCAGTAAAGATGAAAAAAAATGCTTTGTTACTTTTTTCTTTATTGCATAGTAAACTGCTATTGAAGTTTTTGCTCCTGGAAGATTAACACTGCTCCAGTTTGCTGTATTTATGCCTTGCAATGTTACCGCCGTGTTATGATCGCAGGCGCCAGTAACAACCGAAATTTCGTAATCGTGCTGCAAAGCTTTGGCAAGATTGGTTAAAGATTGTATGGGCCCGCCTGCACGGTATGCCGGGTAAAAATGATCGTAAACAAATAAAATTTTTCTGATTGCAGTAAAATTTTTAAGTAGAAAGGCCCTTGTTTTCAAAACCACCTCTTATGTAAGTATCAAGGGGCTTCATTAGCAGATACCGGAAAAATAAAAATGCGATATAGTACATCAATATCCAGCCCAGTATTTTGGTACCGGGTGTGCCGTTGCAGTTAATATTTATCCATAAAGAGGATACCATAGTAAAACCCCATAAATAATTGATGCTTTGCAGTATAATTGTTTTGTAAATAAAGCCAAGCAACCAGCCAACAAAAAAAATAGGGACAAACATACCGTAAGGGCCAAAATCAATATAGCTTTCGGCCATAAAGCCTAGGCTAAAGCTAGCTCCCATTTTTGCGGTAGCCACTTTACGGGTGGCATATTTATTCACCATTTTACTATCGTCAATAATGCCTTTATCTGGAAAAAATATCCGTGGTTGCAAAATATGCAGTACATTTTCCTTCCACAACCTGCCATATTCGTAAGGGATTTTTGCAGGTACATTTTCAGTAGCCTGCGAAAAAAATTCGATATAAGAAATCCTGTCTATGGTTTGATACAGCACATCCTGTTTATTAATGGCACTGGTATTTTCTGATAAACCTTGCAATTTTTTTAAGGCATCTTCCTGCGATACTACAATCGTCTGTGAGCGCTCTCCGGAATTTAAAAATTTACGGTAATCACCTTTTACCGATTGCCAGATAAAAATGGAATATAAAAAACCACATCCCAACAGTATAGCAATTACTGACTCTTTAGCTGTAAGTTTATTTGGAAACATGGCAATTATGATGGCAGCGGTAATGATAATATCTTTGAAGGAAGAGAAAAAACTGAACAAGCTTAAAATAACTTCGGCAAGAATGATAGCGAAAACAAGCCATAGATGTTTTCTTGTTTTAAATGCATAAAAAATAATGAGAAAAAGAAAGCCGAGCTTCATTTGCAGAAACCCGGAAAAAAGCTGCGAAAATCCCGGAAAAAAGAAAACAAATGATTTTAATGTTGTGTTTGCAAGCGATGCCACAAAATACACAATCAGCATCCTCCTGAAATTAACAGGACTATAAAACAACTCATTCATTTTTTCATTGGTAAGTTTCAGGTCTTTTACTGCCAGCCAAAGCCCAAGGCAAAAAATACAAAACCCAATTAATGAAATGTAGGTTGTTTCTATTATGTTGATACTGGAAGAAAGGCTTTCGTACGTAACACCTGTAAAATCTGCATAAAATATTTTAATGGTAATACTTAGCCACGACATAAGTACACCAAAGAAAATAATCTTAGGCTCGTATCTGCGCCAAAAAAACTGGTAACTTAAATACAGGCTGAATAGACTGAACATCATCAGTGCAGGCTGCTCGCTGTATAAAATAAGGGCTACAACTAAAAAAAGTAATATTATCAAATCAGATTCAGTTTTTCTTCAACTGCAAAAAAATGAGTTTCTTTTTTTGGATATATTGTTGCAGGAGTTCGTTGTTTGCGATGGTTGAAAAGCTGCTGTTTAAAAATTGTAAAATTTCTTCTTTGCTGGTTAAATAAACTGCATCTACATCAGGCTGAAATGTATCGGCAAACATGGTAGGCGACAAATTAATTAAAAACAAAGGCGCAGCATTTATTTTTTTTGTATAACGTTTACAAACAAAAGGTATCCGTACCCGGTTATCAAAAAGGGTAACCAATGCATCAACATATTTATGTTGTTTTAGTTTAGCTGATGCAGTGCCCTCGCTAAAACCAGCTCTTTGCGATGACATCCTGCCCCTTCCCAAAAAATCAGGGCACAGGATAATCAATGTTCCGCCAGGTTTTAAAATGCGCTTACATTCCTCCAGAAAAATTGCTGGCCGCGTAACATGCTCCAACACAAAAACCGAAAACACCAGATCAAAACTGTTATCTGATGCTGGAAAATAATTGGCAGTTTCCACGGCTTTAAACTGAGCATTGGGATATTTTACAGCATTGTCTTTTAATAATTTTTCAGAAAAATCGAGACCTGTATATTTTTGGGCAATGCCCGGATGGTGTTTTAAAATATTTGCGCTACCACAACCAATTTCGCAAATGCTTTCACTTTTATGCGCCCAATCAAGAATCTGTACATATCCTGCCTCATCGGTATTAATCCAATTATCGGCAGTAAATTGTATATCCGTATAATAATCCGGATTTTTTCTATAAAATTCACTCAACCCTTTTTCAATCTCGTCAATTTTATCGGGAAATTTTATTGAAGAAATCCAATTTATCTGTCTGCTAACCTTCATTATTGTTGTTCGCTTTTTTCAAAAAAATTATCTGGCCAGTTTCCGCTTTGAATATTAAGTGGTAATTCAGTAGTATCAGTGTACTTATATTCTTGTTTAAGCATCTGTTCTAAAAACTCCGGAGGATGAGCTTCGAGGTGAGAATGTTTGCTCATCTTTTCAATCAGTTTTTCTTTGTTTCTTCTTACATAACCTGCGTGGTGCATCATGCCAACTTCCCATGGGCAGTCAATAAAATTATACAGGCGGGAGCCTAATTTTGACATTCCTAATTTTGCACCTAATTTATTCAACCTCGATTCGTTCCAGTTTAAAACACGCCGCTGTTGAAAAAACAATCCTGCCTTTACAAAACCAAATTGATTATGCACATATTTTTCTCTCGGTTCTCTCCTGTTCCAGCTTAAAAAATAATTGTACCCACTTACCCGCATGGCTCTGGGTTTCTTCTTTTTAAGATACTCAATAATTGCAGGGAGTGTAGCCTCATCATAAATTTCATCGGCATCGCAAATCAAAAAATAGTCGGGAGCCTGGTGAAATGCGGCAACCAGTTTTTTTTCTACACCATGCGTTTGTATTTTTTTACTGGCATCAAATAAAAGGGCGTTCATTTCATGGTTACGGGATGCTGTTTCGTCATTGTACCTTCGGGCAACCAGGTGTATCTTCCCTTCCGGGTCAGGATAGTTAAGCACCAGATTGGCCGTTTCATCGGGCTTTACCAGCTTGCTGTAATAATCCCTGTCGTACTGGGTAATTACACTTATACCAGCGCAATACTTATATAGCGGCCTGATAGTTTCTGCTATGAAATCTTCCTCATTAAGTGCTATAATGATTGCATGAATTCTCATTAGGTTTACATGATTTTCTTTAACACATTCAGTGAATCAACCGTTTCAATAATTTCAAAACGCCTGTCATCTTTAACTACTTCGTTAAAATATTTGTACGACCCAAGGTTTTTTACCGTAGCATCATGTGCAGGCTGGGCTGTATCATGCAATGCAATAATACCGTTCAGTTTTACCTTACCCGACCAGTCATTCCAATCCCTGATAAAGCCTTCATAACTATGGTCTCCATCAATAAAAATAAAATCAATACTTTCTGTTATTTCATTTACAGCATCGTAACTTAATAAAGTGAGTAGTTTTATTTGGGGCTTATCTTTTACTTTACTAATGCCATGTCGGGCTATTTTTTCATGATAACATATTCCCAAACGTCCTTTAAAAAAAGGATCTATACCGTATAATTTCCCATGCGAATTCATAGCATTAGCAATGGCTACTGTATTTACGCCTTCAAAAACTCCAATTTCTACGGCTACCTTTGCACCTGCTGCATATTTACTGATTGCCTGCCGTTCATTAGCCGTGGTTTGGGTTTCAGGCATATTTAATCCCAAAAAAAAATTTACATAATGTAAAAATGCATTTCCTTTCATATACCAGTTAAGAGTTTATCAATTTTTGTTATCATTTTATTTTCATCAAAATTCTGTAATACATTTTCCCTGCCTTTAATACCCATGGAGGTAATCGCATGGCGGTTCTGGTAAAAATATTCAATTTTTTGTGCAAGCTTTTCCACGTTTTCAGATTCTGTTAAAAAACCATTCTCTCCGTTTATAACTGTTTCTTTAAACCCACCACTATTGGAAGCAATCACAGGAATTCCAAGCATATTGGCCTCAATAGCTATTAAGCCAAAGGGTTCTTCTGATATTGTTGGTGCAATCAAAACATCAATGCCTTCATAAATATCTTTGAGTTCTTTTTTAAACCCACGCCATAAAACTCTTTGAGTCAATCCAAAATCATCAATCAATATTTTCAGCTTTTCTTTATATACATTATCACCCTCACCAACAATAATCAATTGAATATTAAGCTCCTTTTTTACTAAAAGGTTTAAAGCATGTAACAAAACTGCATGCCCCTTTCTTTCAATTACCTGTCCCACAATTCCAATAGTAAGCATTTTTACATTCAATGAATCCTTTTTTAGTTCCGGTAAAATTTCAATCCCGTTATAAATTACTTCAATTTTATCGGGCGATATACCGCATGTTATCAAATCCTGTTTTATAAATTCTGAAATGGCAATAAACCTGCAAACCTTTTTGTCAACCAGCTTTAAAAAAAAGCGTGATTGCCTGCTAATGCTGTTTACATCATGTACATGATAAACAATATTTTTTTTAAAAAATGGCCATAGTAAAATAACCTGCCTGAAAGAAATTATATACACGGGCCAGTCTTTAAAATTTTTTCGGATACGTAAGAAATGTATGATAGCACCGGGATAATGTACCAGCGAATCTAACGACCATAAAATTTCAGAAGTATAATACCAGCCCAGTTTAAGTTTGTAATACCTTATTTTTAAATTATCCAATGCTGCAGCAAACTGCCCATTTCCCCAGCCGCTTATAATAGCCTGCACTTCATAACCTTCTTTACTCAATCCTTCTACAACATCAAGCGTAACTTTTTCGGCACCATAAATATAATTACCCCCGGCAATAACCAATAATTTTTTAGGGATGCTCATGCGGTTTGCAAACATTTTTTTATTGCCGAAGCAATGGCATCAAAATTCCAATTGGTTATTATTTTTTCAGAAACTTTGCCCATTGCAGCGAGTGCATCCGGGTTACTTATCATGCTATTTATCTTATGTTGCAGGTCGTTTATATTGTTTGAGGCAAAGTTGTGGCCGTTAACGCCATCCTGCACCAAATCAACTGCACAGCCAACTTTATCGCTTACCAAAACGGCCCGGCCACAAGCCATCGCTTCGTTTACTGCAAGCCCCCAGGTTTCGCCGGGGCCGGCAGATGGCAAACAAAATATTTGTCCCAACCTGTAAATAGCAGGCATGGTGGTTTGGTTTTGAAATGGCAACAGGTGCATGCGTTCAAATCCGTTTATACTTTCTTTAAGTTCCTGCTGTAGTACACCATCACCCACAAAAATAAGATGCAGTTTTTTGTTGTTTAAATTTTTAACAGCCTGTGCCAGTAACAGGGGATTTTTTTTTGCCAATAATTTGCCGCAATAAACAATGGTTATATCATCTGCAACAATCCCCAAAGATTGCTGTGTATTTTTTATAAAAATTTTCTGTTCGTAAGTTAATTGACTGAAGCGGTTATTATCAACAGCATGTGCTGTAAAAACCAGTTGCTTCTCTTTTAAACCATGTTTTAAAAAATAATTTTTGTTGGCAGTACCAACGTACAAAGCAAAATCAATATGCCGGTATATCCATTTCAAAAAAACTCGCCTTGCCTGTTGTTTAATTCCATTGGTTTCATCCAGCAATGTTGAATCGCCACGAAATAAGACCGGTATGCGGCCCTTAAAATGAATCATGGCTTTAAGATGACTCCTGCAATTCCACCCGATAACCAAAACCGCCGTAGCATCCCATGCTTTTATATCAGCAATCAGAGATGGATTTTTAACATCCCAAAACCCTCTGCCAGTATTGTTATTGTTGCCCACAAAAGTATGATCATACCCATCCAATAAAGGAATATCCCACTCCACTTCTTTTCCAAAATCACGGTCAAATTTTGCGGCTTCTTTTTCCCAGGTGTAAAATACTTTTACTTCCATATTTTTTTGTAAAGCCAGCTTTGCAAAAACAGGGGCGTAGTATTGGATGGGATGTGTAGTTATAATTGCAAGCTTCATTAATTTTTGTTCTAAGACTTATAAACTTGATTTGTACCAATCAATTGTAAGTTGAATACCGTGTTGTATTGTTACTTTAGGCGACCATCCCAGTTTCTGATGTATCTTTTCAATATTGGTAGATCTGCGGCGGATATTATCAATATCTCTTTCTGGCAATTGTTCAATATTAATACCGGGTACATTTTCTTTTATAATTTCTGCTAACCTGTTAACAGAAGTTTCTATTCCTGTGCCTACATTATATACTTCGCCCAATGCTTTTGGATGTACTGCCGATAGTATGGTTGCATCAACTGCATCAGAAACAAAAGTGTAGTCTCTTGTTTGTTCGCCATCGCCAATAACAGATAAAGGCAGGCCCGTTAATGCATTGTGTACAAACTTTCCCAACACACCACAATATGGGTTGCGTGGCGATTGGCCGTATCCATATACATTAGAATACCTTACGGCGGCCGTGGGTACTTCATAACTGCGGTTATAAATCATGGTATAATTTTCGCCCAGTAATTTGGTAGCTGCATAATTACTTAAAACAATGGTAGGGTCTGTTTCGGAAATTGGCAGAATGGTAGAACTGCCATATACCGAGCAGGACGAAGCATACACAAACCTTTCAAATGCCGGCAGTTCGTTATTCTTTATAAAATTCAACATTAGCAAAGTGCTTTCGGCATTTACCCTTAAATCATCCAGCGGCTCGGTACCCGAAGTAGATATCTGTTTACAGGCCAGGTGAAAAATATAATTAACACCGGCCAGTAAAGGAAAAAGTTTATCTGTATCTAAAACCGATATCTGTACAAACGTAACTTTACTGATATGGCTGCCTAAAATTGCAGCATTACTGTTTGCACAATTATCAACCACTGTAACTGTACAATTATAATCATCAATTAACGTTTTAACCAGGTTGTGCCCTACAAAGCCCAGGCCGCCGGTAACCAGTACTTTTTTATTTTTTATTTTTTCGTAATGATTTTTCATTTTGTAATTATAATGTTGATGAAATTTTATCTATAAAATATTTTGTCATGCCTGCTGCAGTATTTTCCAATATCAAAGGATGGTTTGTATCAAGCGGCTCAAAAGAATCTTTTTGATCTATCAGTTTTAAAAACATATTTTTCAACTCAACCGTTTTTTTTACCGGCAGTTCAGCTTCATCACCCGAGTAAGTAACCAGGTATTGGTAGTTTAACTTTTTTAGAAAGATGGCAGGAAAAGAATCTTTATGCACAAATGCAACAAAGGGTTTGCCACAAACAATTAGCCCCATCAGTTTTGACGCTGCATAATATGGCTGCATGCCGCCCATTAAAAAAAGTATATCCGCCTGCATGGTAAGTTGTACCGCCTGCTTGTATGTTACCCGCAAACATGCTTCTGTAGTATATGTATGCATGTTGTAGCTGTCTATCCAGCTATCAAGCTGGTTTTTTGCAAGCCCCTCGCCTGCGTAACTGGTTCCATAAAATTCAAGCTTTACAGGTTGCTGCTTATGTACGGCTGCAAGTGCCGGCATTAATCCATCAAGCACCGGGTAACAATCGTTCCATACAGCACCAATATATCTTACTGTTATCTGCCCGTTTTGGCTGGCAGTTTTACTTTTTGTAAAACCACTAAAGTCTGCAGGCTCAGCTCCATAAGGCACAGCATACATGGGTGTGGCTGATAGTTTTGAATGCCTTTTTCTTAAGTTATCATTAATACCTTCGGACACAGAAAAAATAATATCTGCATTTTTTGTAACCCAGCCTTCCAAACGGCGTGCAATGCTTTGTGATATGCGATGCTTGATGCCCCTGTGTGCGCTGGCAGTTTCATGCACCCATGGATCAATAAAATCAATACCATATTTTACGCCGGTAATTTTTTTTATGATGGGTGCTATTACCAGTATGTACCATGGCGGCACCGGATATAAAATAAACGCCGGCTTGTTTTTCTTCGCTTCTTTTTTAAGCGCAAAAAAAAGTGAAGGTATCATCCTTAAGCCCAGATCGCCGATACCAAACCGCCTCGTTTTTTTTTGATCCAGGCAGCCAACCCTTATTTCTTCAAAATCTTTTCCCAATAATGTACACATCCATGCATCTTCAATTTCTTCACGATATTTTGGAGCTACGGTAAAAACTGTTGGGAAAAATCCGAGAGCGGAGCAATGCTTAACTAATAACCTTACCCGCTGCGATGGCGGAGCAGATGA
>JAYURR010000175.1:0-9802 GCA_043756605.1 Chitinophagaceae bacterium | reverse complement strand
CATTAAAAAGATTGCACGGTTATAGTAACATCAATGAAATTATTGTTACTGAAAACGGAGCTGCTTTTAACGACAGTTATGAAGAGGATAAAGTGGATGACTACAAGCGGGTTAAATTTTTGCAGGATTATATTGCGCAGGTTTTACTGGCAAAAAGAGAAGGAGTAAAAGTGAATGGTTATTTTATTTGGACCCTGCTGGATAATTTTGAATGGGCCGAAGGATATTATCCCAAATTCGGCATAGTACATGTTGATTTTAAAACACAAAAAAGAATTGTAAAAAATTCTGGTAGCTGGTATAGTCAGTTTTTAAAAAATACGTTGTCGGCCTCAAGAGATGTTTGGGATGAATCAAGTATTGGAACATTATTTCGATAGCCTGAAAAGCACTTTGTATTTCGTTTAAAAGGTATTTTTTATTTCGTTCTGAAATTTTTCATTTGCCAGATATAAAAGTAGCGGCAAGTTTTTCCATTTCTTTTCTGCTCAATCATTCGGCAAGGTCTTATGGTATCAAAGTACGCCGCATAAATTATTTCTACATCAGCATAATTATTTGAAGGCACAATGCAATAAGCATCATCTCCCAATTGTAGTTTTTTCCGCTCCTTATTTATCCAGGCATATTGATGAATATCATTTGTATCGCCAATTGCAATTAAATTTATTTGCAGCGGCATGGCCACATAATAATCTAAATGCGATGCCGGAAACCATTTGTTACAAATGATCACCGCATCTTCTTTCATAGCACCAGTTTGTATATCATCCTTTAGTGTTTTATTGAATGCGGTTTTCAGTTTTTTCCACCCATACATATCCATAGTAAAATCACCTTCGCCTAAATATTTATTTTCTTTTTTACCTATAGTGCCGGGCATAAAATTAATAATTAATATACCGCCAATGATTATCAGTAATTGAAATAAACACGCTGCCAGTAAAATTTTGGGCATTACTTTTTTTTCAAAAATTGTTTTTATTTTTTGTTTGCTTAGATGGCAGGCAGTTAATAAAATAAGTCCGCAGTATCCAGGCCCGGACCAGTGCGGCAGTACATTTTTAAAAAGCGAGATGGCTGTGGCAATAATTATAAGTGGTAAGCTGCAACACAATAAAATTCTTTTTTGAGATAAAGAAACCGGCAAATTGTTTTTAAAAGATGCAATGGTTGCAAGTACAATCAAAAAGAAAACAATGGGGTTAGTATAAAATATTTGTCCGCCGGTAAAAGTTAAAAACGAAGAAATATCAATTCCGCTGTTTGTTACTGCAACTCTTTTGCTATGGTACAGGTAAGTAATAAAATGGTTGTCAATATTCCATTTAATTACAGGGTAAAATAGTGCTATGCTGATAATAACTGAAATATATAGAACAGGCTCTTTAAGCCATTGCCGGTGGTGCAGGATGATATAGAGTAATAAGCCAAGCCATAAAAATGCAGTGTGTATTTTGCAAAGCATACCAATCCCTGCAACAACGCCAAATATTAACAGATCTCTTTTTTGGGTGCGGTTAACGTGGTTGTATCTGGTAATGCCGGTTAACAAATACAAGCCTGCTGACCAGCAAATCATTTGTGGCGAATCGGGCAGTATAAAAGTGCCTGCAATAATACTCCCATAAATAGTGCCTGTATAAATCAATGCTGCTAAAAATCCTGTATAGTCGTTATTTAACCTTTTACCGGTTAAAAAAATAAACCAGGTAGTTATTGCTGCCGACAAGATGGCGCCCAGCCGGATAAATAATTCATTATCTAAAAAAAGATTGGCTGTGGTAAACCGGATAAGCCAGCCAACAATGGGCGGATGATCAAAGTAATTCCATTGCAGGTATTGGGCATACATCCGGTAATACACTTCATCATTACCCAACGCTGTGCAACAGGCAATAATGCATCTTATTAAAGTTGCAATAACAATAAGCAGCAGTGTTTTATTTTTATAATTCACCAGCTTAATTAAAAGTGAATAGAAAATTTGCAAAGTAGTTCCAGAAAAAAACAAGGCCTATCACTATCAGCTTCAGCAAATAAAAATTGAATTTTACTTTTTTTATAAAAAGGTAAAGCAACCCGTTATTAATAAGCAGGCCCGATAAGGATACTAACACAAAACTGGCAAACTGTGTTGCAAACGGATGGGCATTATTCTGAAATGTCCAGTACCGGTTCAATAAAAAATTGTTGGTAACTGCACCGCAAAAACCCAATGAGTTGGATAGGTATTTATTAAACCCCAGTTTTTCTTTACAAAGCCAGGTTATAAAAAAATCAATAACCATGCCCGAGCACCCAACAATTCCAAACTTCAATAAACGGCTGTTAAAAGCGTTCATCATGCAGTTTGTATGCCGGTTGTGGGTGATTGTGTTTGAGAAGAAACCCGGTGCATTTTTTTAAATGCAATTTTAATGTTTATCCTGTTTTGTGCAATATAAAATGCCAGCACACCTGAGATGCTGCCCAGCAGTGCGCCTGCAATTACATCTAATAAAAAATGCTGGGCCAGGTAAATGCGTGAGTATCCTGCCAGTGCGGCTGCGGGGATAATAAGCAACTGCCATTTTTTATTTTTCATCATCAATGCAAGCACAGTAGCAATGGCAAATGCAGTGGCCGTATGGCCGGATGGGAAGCCTGAATTACCCGTGAGTGTAACCCCATCTATAAAATTTAAATAAGTGCCTGCTTCAAAATAAAGTTTTGGCCTGGGGGAGTTAACGAGGTTTTTTATTAGTTGAGCCGCCAACCCTGAAATTAAAAAAGAATACAGCAGGGCAAAAGCACATTGTGTTCTTTTAAAATAAAAAAACATGGCAGCAATAAGGCAAAAGGCAAAAATGCCATCGCCCATAAATGTATAGTTGATAAAGAAAACGTTTAAGTAAAAAGGGTGATAACTGTTCAGTGAAATGAAAGCTGCTTCTTTTCCATTGAGTGCTAAAAATAAAGCTCCGGAAAAAAATATTAATAACAAGCCGGTGAAATATATTTTATTTTGATTGAGCACTTCAGATATTTTTTGCATAATCATCTCTTTGCACTGTAAATTATTTATCAATCTTTATCAAACTATTAACGGAGGGTTAAGCCAGTGTTACTATTTTTTAATGGTATTATTATTGATAACGGAATTGCTACAGGATGTGGCGGGTTAAAATTATATCCAAGCATTACAGCAATTGTTTGTGCAAGCTGCTCATTAAAAATATCCGCTTTATTTTTCAGCTCTCCATTTGCTTCAAACCCTTTGCCCAACGTCATTAACCAGCAGCTGTTGCTGCCCGGTGTAAATAAGCCATGCCTTATCCAGTTTGCAGTTTTTTGGCCACGGCCATGATCGGTAGTAATTATAAAACTGGTATTGTTTTTATAAAACGGATCTTTATTTACCAGATACCAAAGCTGGGCAAGGTATTCATCAAAAAGGTGGGCACTTTGTAAATAACTATCGTAATTGCCTCCATGTGCATATTCATCTGTTTCGCCAAAACCAATGTAAACAATTTTGGGGTGCATGGTTGCAATATATTCTTTGGCGGTAACAAAAGTGAGCATATCATTGCGGGTGTTTTGTGTATTATCTACCGCACCGGACTGCACTGCATTTACAAGTAATTCGGTTGGCGATAATGAATCGTGGCTTACGGCTTGATAACCGCTGTTCAGATAAAAATCAGCCTGTTTTTTATTCAGTATATATTCAAACAGGTTCCAACTGGTAAAAGCGGCCACTTTATTTTTGTATGCAGGTTGTGTGTTTAAAAATGCCAGCAGGTTTTCGTTCTGATTATTTTTTTTTCGGTTAGATATGATTGCAGGATCGGCATAGCCGGTTAAAATTTCATTGTACCCGGCATAAGAAAAGCGGTAGGCATTTGCAACGGTTACTTTGTTGTTATAATTTCTGTTACCATAGATGGAGCCTGCTTTCAGCATTGTTTTCCACACAAAGGGCATCAGCATTTTTTCTTCTTTCATTCAAATCATCATCCCAATACATTTGTTTAAGTAAGGCAGTATCTTTTACATAATTGGGATTGTTTATTAGCAGAGAATCGGCGCCGTTAAAAATTTCCTGCCAGCGAAAACCATCGGTAGTAATAATAAAAATATTTTGGTGCGGTTGATTTTGCTGTGCTTTAGTGTGGTTAACAAAAAAACAAAGGCAAACAGATAAGAGTAGTTTCATTTAGAGGTGTTTTACAAAGAAACACCTGCAGTATAAACAGATCATTAACGGGGCATTATGCCATTATTAAATCTGCATCTGATAAAACTTTTGTAACAGAACTGTTGTGTGGCTGAAACGCATACCAGCAAAGCACCAGTAACAGGCTGGCAAACTTACTATCAAACAAAGATTTTGTTTTATTTATCCCAAGGTTGATAGCATTGAAGCTGCAGGTAAGCAGGTTTGTCTGCATGGCTTCATCGTACAAAACCAGTTCGCCGGAATTATCCTGATCGTAGGTATAAAAATATTTTTTTCCATCAAGCTCTACATATCCTTTACCGGCTTTTAACTCTTCCACTCTGCCAAGTTTAATGCCATATTCGTTTTTAATAACCTTAGCAGGTTTTAAAAATCCTTTATTTTCAAAAGAAAACATTCTTTTACCAAAGCCGCTTACAAGCCGTGCAAACCTGGTTTGTTTGCTAAAGGATATACCGGCCAATACTTTTTCATCATCTTGTAATTCAAAATTTTCCTGAGATGAACTGTTGATTGTGCTAACCCATTTCATACCTGTAGTTTTTGATTTAAGAGAGTGTGAATATAATTTCAATTTATTTTAGAAAAGCATTGTGAAAAAGAATGTGATTTAAATGTGCATAGTAACAATTTGGTAACATTAACTTAATACTATCAAAAACAAAGCCACCCGGTAAGAATACCAGGTGGGGAGCATGAGAAACTTGCTAATTGCTAAGGAAATTTATATAGTGTTTAATAACTGTCTGAGTGTAAACTACAACTGGCATGTTACCGTAATCTGAACGAATAATTATGTAAATGTTATGGATAATTATGTAAGTAAATCAGTGTGCTTTTTGGGGTATAAGGCTCCCATTTTCATCATAAGCATCTGTGGCTGTTAGTCTCCCTTTTTCATCATACACCTTCCAATCACCTTTTTTAAAACCATGATTGTAGTTGCCACTGCTTTGCAGGCTGCCGTCTTCATAAAAAAAACTACCTGTTCCATGGTATTGCCCAAATGCATCTAATGGCAGGTTGGCCTGTAAATTTCCGTTGGGATAATATTGCGCAAAAAAAGTACGGATATTTTTTTTGGCAATGATGATCTGGCGGATTTTACCGGCAGAGTCTTTCATAAACTGGCTTACGGTTGAATCTTTTTTATTAATGTAGTAAGATGCGGTAACAAAATCGGTTCTGTAATAAGGTTTTTGGTAACTGCTGTCGCTGTGCTTTATAATAGAATCAATAAAAGAGCCGGGTAATTTTTTTTCATTATCATTTTTTTCTGCGCAGCCAAAAAGAGATAAAATTAAAATAGTGAAAATTAAAAGTAGTTTCATGTTATTATTTGAAATGCAAACTTAAAAAAAAGCATCCACCAACCGGCAGATGCTTTATTTATAATTAAATATTTTCAATTAGAATCTTGTCCATCCTTTCCACCAACTGGCCAATGCGCCTGCAGGGCCTACTGCACCAATAAAGTTTGTTTGAATAAAAAATGCATCTGCAACTTTTGGATGAGCAAAGCTTGCTCTGGGAGTAATAGTGCCAGAAATAGTACCAACAATACTTACTGCGTTTCCAAATGGAGTTGGATCTGGTGCTGCATAATTAAAAGGTTGCACAAATAGGTTAGATGGCAATGTGCCATTTAAAATGGCATTTGCAAGGGCCGGTGTTTTAAAATATGTTACCAGATCAGTTGTAGTATAGGTAGAACCTGCAGGGGCAGAATATTTTATGCTATCTGTATTACCACCTAAAAAATTATTTGATAAAATTAAGCCAACACCCACATTTGCAGCAGTTGCAGTACCGGTTGTGCCATCAATATCAATACCCAAAGGCCAGCCAACAATTACAGAATTAAATAAACTCATTTCTGAGTTTCTTCTAATGTGTGCGCCAGCCCTGTAAAGAGAACTGCCTATGTTTGAAGCTGTTGCCCTAGGGCCAATAGCCGTCATGTTACTGAATACAACAGATGTTTTTGGAGTAGCTGTTGTGCCACCGGCATTGTTATCGCTTTCAAAAGATTCTGAACGTGAGGCATCTGCAATTAAAGAATCTCTTATTGCTAATCCAAACTGCACTTTACCACTAAATCCGTTATCGGTATCAAAATCATCATCCTGTGTTTTATAAGCTACCAGGTATCTGCAATTAACGGTGCCACCAAACCACTCAAAGGCATCATCCTTAGCTAAATAAGTTTGTACATTTTCAATAACTGTTTTGCTGCCCACGGCTGCCATCGTTAAACTGTTAATTTCTTTATCGGGTTGAAATGCATATCCTGCATATTCAATCCTTACATACCTTAATACACCAGAGCTATCGTCGGATACAGGCGTTGGAACAACTGCATCGCCACTGCCTGCAAGGCCATCGCCACTTGCATTGTTAACACCACCCTCTACCTCAAACAAACCTGCTGTGCCATTAAAACTTGTATTGATGGGTGCTTTACCGCATATTACAATACCCGCCCAATCTCCACTTTGTGGATTAGGACTTAATGAAGTAAAAACAATTGGCTCACTCGCTGTTCCGTTAGCTACTATTTTAGCACCACGTGTAATAATTAAAGCGGCAACATCAGCACCACTAAAAGCACCTTTTATTACTGTGCCTGCCTCAATGGTTAATGTTTTATTATTGGCTATGTACACTAAACCTTTTAAAATATAGGTGTTGGCTTTTTTAAAGGTAGTATCTGAAGTGATGCGGCCCGATACAGTAATTGTTTGCCCGGTGGTATTGCCACCGCTGCCGCCACCGTTAACAGTAATCACCTGTATTTGGCCATCTGTTTCAATTTTTCTACAGGCAGTGTTGCTTAAGGCAACTATAGCTGTAAGAATTAGCATGTACTTTTTCATTGTTTTTTATGTTTTAAAAATTTAAGAATTATAAATTGTAATTGATACTGAAATTAAATGTGGTGCCAAATTTTCTGGTAAAACGGTAAGCATCTGTATTTTTTTGAAACGCATTTGAGCTGTTTGCATTTTGGTAGAAATACTGAGTGCGGTTTAGTATATCAGAAATATTCATTTTTATTTCACTCTTGCCTTTAAGTATTTTTTTTGCTAACTGAAAATCAAGTAAAGCACGGGGGGCTTCATAAACATCTGGCGAAGAAGAACCCTGGGCCTTATCGCCCACCAGAAATATCCTTTCACCAATTACATTAAAAAGCAAGGTTGCATTTAAGCCATATTTAGGTAAATCGTACAACATGCCAAGGTTAATTACATAATTAGATTGGCCCTGTAAAGTTCTGTTGATTTTAAAGGCAGTATCGGTAACCTTACTTTTTATAAGTGCAACATTCGATTGAAAAGTGAGGTTTTTTAATTTAGCTGTAATAAATTCAAGATTTTTTCTAAACTCAACTTCTAAACCTGCAGAGTAAGCCTTATCAGCGTTTTGAAAATTAAAAGTACTTGCACCGCCGCTACCTTCATTAAATATTTGCTCAATAGGATCATTAAAATATTTGTAAAAAACACCGGCACTAAATACTTCTCCGGGTTTATTGTACAACTCATAACGCAGATCCAGGTTTGTAATTTTAGTACGCTTTAAAGCAGGGTTACCGGTTACCGAAGCATTCAATTCAAAATCGTATAAATTAAGTGCACTAAGCTCTCTTAACTCTGGCCTGATAACGGTTTGTGAAGCTGAAAAACGGATATTTGTTTTTGAGTTCAACTTATAAGTAGCATTTAAACCTGGTAAAAAGTCGGTAACTTTTGAGTAGGTATGGCGTGGATCCCATTTTTTTACACTGCCAACCAACTGGTCAAAATTTTCTACACGCAAACCCCAAACCACTCTTACTTTTTTAAACAGCTCGTTATCAAATTGTATGTATCCGGCATTTAAAATGGTATTGGCCATGTATCTGAAAGTGCTTCCTTTAATGGCATCAAAGGCAATTTTATTATCAGTGCCATTTCCAAAATTTTGCGCTGCAAAAATCTGATCAGCGGGTAAAAGTTTTATGGCGTCATTATCAACTGGTAAATAATTTGCAAATAAATTAGCATCAAATAACCTGTCTCTGATCTGCAGCATGTAACCCCCTTTAATGGTTTGTTTGTTTTTAAGGGTGTAGGTTAAATCTCCGCCGGCAGTGTATATGTAATCATTCAGCATCTGGTAAATACGGCTGCCACTTGCCTGAGATGTGTTGTTTGATAAAATGGCACGGTAAGGATTTGTGCTGCCTTTATCTTTAGAATACTGCAATCTTCTCTGGTCAGGATTATAGCCATCTAAAATTGTAAATGCACCTTTCCAATCAAGCTTTAAATTTTTCAATAAACCATGCCGCCCGGTAAGTTGCGTTGTAAAAAATGTGTTTTGCTTAAAGCTAAATTCAGTGGCAGTTATATCTTCAGTACGGGTATCATCTACACCGGTTCTGCGTATGGTGCTGTTGGCGGTGTTTACGTTAATGATACTTTTTAAAGAAATCTTGTTTAAATTATTCAGCTCTAGCGATACACTTGCCAGAGCACCCAATGCAGTATTTTGCAGGTAACGGGTATCATTAAAATCTATGTCTGTATTCTTAAAAGTTCTGCCGTTATCAAAATTGTTATGCCTGTTTATAATATCCTGTGTGCTGTTATTTTTACGGTAGGTAATACCTAGGATGGCACCCAATGTTTTGCCAAATATTTTTGTTTTAAAGCCGCCATTTATTTCAAAACCTACATTGAGGGGTGCAGCTATTTTTGAGGGCGCCCATGCATTACGCATGATTTTACCCAGTGCAGTTTTGCTGGCAAAGCTCATAGTATCAAAACGGCTTTTGGTAGTATAGCCTGTGGGTAAATCTCTGGTGCCGTCATCTATGCCTATCCAATCTGTTTTGCCGCCTTTATCTTCATAAAAATCTTTACCAATGGTTTGTGTATTAAAACCGGAGCTAAGCTGAATGTTAAAAAAGTTTTTTGTAGGTATATCTTTGGTATTTACCTGTATTAAGCCACCGGCCCACTCGCCAGGATACTCAGGTACAAATGCTTTATTTACAACAATATTATCAACCATATTACTAGGTATAATATCAAAAGAAAAAGTTTTTCTATCCGGTTCTGTACTGGTTAGTAAAATGCCATTCAGCATAGCCTGGTTGTATCGGTCAGCAAGTCCCCTAACAACTAAAAACTTTCCTTCCTGAATACTGGTGCCTGGTAAGCGTTTCAGCACTTCGCCGGTGTTTCTGTCGGGGCTTCTTCTAATTGCTTCGGAAGATATTACCGAGGCTACCGTATTGGTAGTTCTTTGAAAACTGATCATCGCATTTACCGATTCTTTTTTGGCAGAGCTTGCTTTAACAATTACCTCTTCTCCGGTTTTTGATTTTGCATCAAGTGTTATATCTATATGGGCAATACCATCAGCTCCGGTTTCAACTTCAGTAACCTCTTTGCTTTGGTAATTGGTAGAGCTTATTATAAGTGTGTATTTTTTGCCTGGCTCGGCATTTAACACAAAATTTCCATCCAGGTTGGTGGCAATACCTTTTCCGGTTTCTTTAATTAAAACGGTAACACCTGCCAGTGG
>JAYURR010000174.1:0-78008 GCA_043756605.1 Chitinophagaceae bacterium | reverse complement strand
AATGAGTTACTGGTATCGCAGTTTAATATGGTTGATGAATTTGAAAAGCGTATAGCTCAGGAAATAAAAAAAGCAAAGAAAGGAATTGCCGCAAGGATCAGGATAAAAGTGAATAATCTGGAAGAGCCAGGCCTGATAAACCTATTATACAAAGCAGCCAAGGCAGGCGTAAAGGTAGAGTTGATTGTAAGAAGTGTTTGTTGCATTGTTACCGGTATGGAAGGCACGAATGATAATATAACAGTGCGCCGTTTGGTTGACCGGTTTTTGGAACATAGCCGCTTATTTATTTTTGGTACAGATGAAGATGCGATAGTATTTATGGGATCTGCCGATTGGATGACGAGGAACCTGTATCATCGTATTGAAGTTTGTTTTCCGGTGAGGGATGCAGCCGCCAGAAAAGAACTAATGGATTATTTTGACATGCAGTGGGCAGATAACAACAAGGCGGTACAATTGCTGCCGGATAACCAATACACAAAAGTTAACAGTGATAATGCAGCCGTTGTAAATGCCGGCCAAAGCATCTACCAATATCTTACCAAAAGGCAATGATAGCATCTAAAACATCATATTCTATATTTTCAGGTGCCGGCAAATACCGCTTGCGTGCAATTATTTTAATAGCAATTTTCTGGACACTGATAGATATTGTTGCAGTAATGCTTTTTAAAGAAAGCAATAACAAAAGCCCTTTTAAATCGGGCTTATTAAGAGAAGTTGCTGTATTTTTAATGAGTTGCGGCATGGGGTATTTGTTTGTTTTTAAACTAAAAAATGTATTCCGTTATCAATCACCCGTTGTTAATTTTATTTTTAAAAGTATTATACTTCTTATCGCTGCCTTTAGTATTAATTTCCTCGTTCATTTTATTGATAGTGTTCTTATAAATAATAAAAGTTTTAAGGAAGCTCTGAAGATTTCGATGAATGATATAACCCAAATAAAACTATTGCTGCAAAAAATCACATACTGGATGATTCTTTTTGTAATTACCCAGTTGTATATCGAAATCAACGAAAAATATTCGCCGGGTGTTTTTATTGATATCATTACCGGCAAATACATGCAGCCAAAAATTGAAAAGCGCATTATCATGTTTATGGATCTTAAAGACTCTACACCCATTGCAGAAAAACTTGGACATGTTGAAAACTTTAAATTCATACGTGATTTTATTTTTCATGTTTCTATGGCCATGATTGAACACGATGGTAGAATTTACCAGTATGTAGGAGATGAAGTAGTAGTATCCTGGCTTTACGAAAAAAATAATACAAAAAAATGTATGGCTTCTATTATTGAAGCCCGCAAAAATCTGAATAAACATGGGGATGAGTTCAGAAGAAAATATGATATTATGCCGGAGTTCAGGGTAGGCATACACATGGGCGATGTTACTGTTGGAGAAATTGGTGTTATAAAAAAAGATTTGGCCATGAGTGGCGATACCATGAACACCACGGCACGGATACGCAGTGCCTGTAATGAACTGAATCAGAAATTCATCATGTCGAAAGATTTTATGGAGAACAGCGAACTTACAGAATGGCAGGGCGAAAGCCTGGGCATTGTAGATCTGAAGGGTAAAGCAAACGGGATTGAATTATTTTCGCTTAAAATTTAATTTGCGTAATGAATGCTGTAATTTGAGCTGTACCAAAAACTGATACCAGGTAAACTTGTAATTGGTCACTTACACGCCAGCACAACTAATACAAATATGAAACGGAGAATCAAAATTGTAATAAAGCATTTTTCCGGTCTGGTCGCATTGCTTTCTGCCGAGCTTTCTCTGCTATTAATTTTCTTTTTTGTTTCACTTTCTTTATTAATCGTTATTGTAAGGCAGATATTTTATCACAAAGAATATACGATGGATGAAAGGGTTTTCACCTACTTGTCATCCTTTATAAACTATACCAACACCATGGTTATGCAGGCTTTTAGCTTTGCAGGCTCTCATTTAATTATGGTGCCAGCCTGGCTTTTGCTCATTTTTTTTTATTATTTAAAACACAGCAATAAATGGATGGCAATAAAAATCCCTGTTATTGCATTAAGCAATCTGATGCTGATGTTTGGCTTAAAATTCTTTTTTAACCGCCCAAGGCCGCTTATACCACTTTTAAAAGAAGTGCCGGGCCTCAGTTTTCCAAGCGGGCATGCATTTATGAGTTTTATTTTTTACGGCTTTATTATTTACCTGGTTTATACCGAAGTAAAAAACAAATGGCAGAAGGTTTCTGTTATTTTCATGCTGGTAGTAATAATTTTTGGTATAGGCCTAAGCAGGGTTTACCTGCGGGTGCATTATGCAAGCGATGTAATAGCAGGTTTTTGTTTTGGTATGATGTCGTTGTTGATACTTTTGTGGTTGTTAAGGCAGATTGAAAAGTACAATGCAAAAATAGTTGCACCCGATTTAAATGTTACAAAACCAGATAACGATTTGCCCGGTACTCTAAAAAATTAAAAGACTTTTATGCCTGATGCCCAAACAAGCCTTTATTCTTTTTCAGCATCTACGGTTTCTCTTTTAGTTTGTTCAGCAATTATTTTATCAAGGTAAGGCATTGTTTGTTTTTGTATTTCAGCTTCGCTGATATCAAGTGCATTTGAGTTGGTAACTAATTGCAGCCAGGGTTTTGGTACATCAAAATTATAACCGCCAAAAACAATAACCGGTGTGCCGTTTGCCAGCACGGTTTCTTTATCGCCCAGCACCCATTGGTTGGCCCAGGTGTACAGGTAACGGGCATCTTTTTCCTGCAGGCGCAGGCAGGAGTGGGATGCAGGATAACCTGGCAAACTGTATTGGTGCCAGCCCACGCCTTCTTTATTTTCTATATTAAAATTCCAAAACAATTCCCACTCATCATTAAAAGTGCTGATAGTTTTTTCTGCTTTCCAGTTTGCGAAGAAAAGGCCAGTTGGTGTGGGGTCTTTTTTGCGGCCCATGTTGGTAGGGCCTGTGTAAATCATCACACCATTTTCGTAAGTGGCAAATGTTTGTGTTGGGTAGCTAAAAAAAATAATTTTGTCAACAGCTTCCAGGTATTTTACAGTGAGTGGAAATGGAAGATAGTAAGCAATATCGCCACTCATATCCGCAGGCATAATTACGGTATCCATGGCCGCAAAGCCAGCCTTATCTGTTCTGTTAACCGCTAATGCTATGCTTATTTGATTGCTGTCTTTATTGGTAAGTAACCATTGCTTTGTATTTGCAAACTGATAGGAAATTGTTTTTGGTTTTTGCCTTACAGGTTGCTCTCTTACTTTAACAGTAGTTTTTTTATGTTGCTTGCAAGAGCAAATAAAAGCCATAGCAACGATTAAAAAAAGGGCTGCGTTTTTCACATATGTTTTCATCTGGCAAAAATGCGTATTACAATTTTTAAAAAATTATATGATTGCAAAAATGTGTTACGATATTCACACTTTTATAAACAGGAAAAGGCTGGGTGTTGATTCGTTTTTTACAACACCAGGCAATTTTATTTTATGCAAAGAAAAAATGCCCTTATCAGCATGACTACGCCCAGCAATACTATTCCCCAAAAAATGTAAAAGAAAGTTGCATTTGCATTTACAGCAATCTGGTAAGAGAAGTAGTTGATATAAATTCCACCCACAATAAAAAATGTTCCCATCCATGTCAGCTTCCACGCATCCAGCCGATCCCTAATATCGCCTTTCACGTTTTCAATAACTAAAGCGGCATAATGTTCATCTATACCCTCTTTTTTAAGTTCTTCAATCAGTTCAGCTTCTTCCTTGCCCTGTTTTAGTAAAGCTTTTGCTTTCTTATGCAAGATTTCAATATGAATGTCTGCTTGAGTTTTCATTAAATGTGGTTTAATAAGATTGAAGTTACAAATATCAATGCATTTTTTTTGTTGGTTATTTTGGGCTGAGTATAAACAAATGCAGACAGTGATTATCGGTTTTCATGAATTGCCCGGCCCTTTAGGGTAGTGAATAGTTTGAAATGTTACAGGCTTTAGCCAAATTGTATTGTTGGGCTAAAGCCCTGTTACAGAGAGTTCATTTTATCTCCGCCCTGTGCAAAGCATCCTGCAGAAAGGGCGGGGAATTAAATGTGTTTGCAGGTTGTTGGTGATACGAATAAGCAACAAAGGCAAGTTCTTTTTTGTAACTTCATGATTCAAAATAAACAACAGCCTGTTTATGATAATGCAAAACAAAAGACTTATCGGCATTCTGCTAACAGCAACCCTTCTCGTGTTTATACCATTAATTGCCATGCAGTTCACCAAAGAAGTGAAATGGACACTGTTTGATTTTGTTGTGGCAGCTGTGCTGCTGTTTGGCACCGGCCTTATCTGTGAGCTTATACTGAGGAAGGTAAAGAAAACCGGGCACCGGATTGCCATCTGTTTTGTACTGCTAACAGCACTTCTTCTTATTTGGCTGGAACTTGCAGTTGGCATTTTTGGTACACCTATTGGCGGACAGTAAAGGGAAAAAAATGCTGATTTTTGGTGAAGCAATGTATTAAAATATTTAATCTGGTTTTCAATTAATTCCGCTTCGATAAAAGAAAAAGCCCAATAAAGTTTTACTGTACAAGAGTGCCCCGAAACCTTTCGGGGTAAACTGTGCCAATGAAGCTTAATAGCAGTACAAAACCATGGCTCATAAAAAAACATCCGCCAATTGGCGGATGTTTTTTTATAAATATTATTGAGATTCCTCGTTCCTCGGAATGACAGAAGCGATAGCATTAAATATCTGTTGCCTCTCCATAAGCCACCGCAGTTGCTTCTTTCAAAGCTTCACTCATGGTTGGGTGAGGGTGTACTGCATTTAATATTTCGTGGGCGGTGGTTTCTAATTTACGGGCAACCACGGCTTCGGCAATCATATCTGTTACGCCGGCGCCAATAATATGGCAACCTAAAAACTCGCCGTATTTGGCATCGTAAATAACTTTTACAAAACCTTCGGTGGCACCACCGGCTACTGCTTTACCGCTGGCAACAAAAGGAAACTTACCAACCTTTAGTTCATAACCGGCATCCTTGGCCGCTTTTTCGGTGTAGCCAACACTGGCAATTTCCGGACTGCAATAGGTGCAACCGGGAATGTTGTTGTAATCCATTGGCTCGGGGTGGTGGCCGCTTAAATGTTCGGCTGCATTAATACCTTCTTTGCTGGCAACGTGTGCAAGCGCCTGGCCGGGTGTGCAATCGCCAATGGCGTAAATGCCGGGCACATTTGTTTGTCCGTTTGCATCCACTACTATCTTTCCTTTGTCGGTTTTAATGCCCAGGGCTTCCAGTCCTAAGTTTTCAATATTGGCAACAACACCAACGGCACTTAATAAAATATCGGCTTCCAACACTTCTTCACCGGTTGCAGTTTTTACGGTTGCTTTTACGCCTTCGCCGCTGGTATCTACTTTTGTAATTTCGGCGCTGGTCATAATCGTCATGCCCTGCTTTTTAAAATTCTTTTCTAGTTCTTTGCTTATGTCTTCATCTTCAACAGGCACCAGTCTTGGCATAAACTCAACCATGGTAACTTTGGTGCCCATGCTGTTGTAGAAATAAGCAAACTCACTGCCGATTGCACCGCTTCCGCAAACGATCATGCTTTTTGGTTGCTCGGGCAAAACCATGGCTTTTCTGTACTCCACTATTTTTTTACCATCAATGGGCATGGTTGGTAACTCACGTGCCCTGCCGCCTGTGGCGATGATGATATTTTTTGCTTCTACAATCTGTTTACTACCATCGGCTGCTGTTACCTCTAATTTGGTAGCGGCAATTAATTTGCCGGTGCCCATAATTACATCAATTTTATTTTTCTTCATTAAAAACTGAATGCCCTTGCTCATTTTATCGGCCACGCCACGGCTGCGGGTAATAACGCCGCCAAAATTTGGCGAAGCATTTTCTACATTAATACCGTAACTATTTGCATGTTTTGCATACTCGTACACCTGTGCACTTTTAAGTAATGCCTTGGTGGGGATGCAACCCCAGTTAAGGCAAATGCCGCCCAGACTTTCACGTTCTACAATTGCTACTTTTTTACCAAGCTGACTTGCTCTGATTGCTGCGGGATAACCACCGGGGCCGCTGCCGAGTACTATTAGATCGTATGCCATATTTATAATTTTAGATTTTAGATTGTAGTTTTTAGGTTGGTATAATCTCTGCTTTTTGTGCAGTCAGGGTGCAAATTTAAACTGAAAGCAGGGATTAGCCAAAAGCTAATTTATGGGTTGATTATAGGGATTTGAACCACATAGAAACAATAGGGACATAGGAAAAACATAGTGTTGCTGATCTATGTGGTTTTCTAGTGTTTTCTATGACCTATGTGGTAAAAGGAAGGTTTTAACTTTTTGAAAAGCAGGACTTATATTTTTCTGTGTATTTTTAAGGATGATTAAAAGAATATTATTTGTTTGTGCATTGTTTATGCTTGGCACAATTGTTAATGGCCAAAAAATAGTCAGGTGGAAAATTGAAGAGGTAGTAAAATCTTTTTCTGCTGATACAGACACGGTGTATGTGGTAAATTTTTGGGCAACTTTTTGTAAGCCGTGTAATGAAGAGATTCCGGATTTTATCAGACTTACCAATAAATACAAAACGCAAAAGGTAAAGTTGATGCTTGTTAGTTTAGATCTGCCATCGTATGTGCCTGTAAGGTTGCCGGAGTTTATCAAAAAAAATAAATACAAAACCAACCATGTGTGGCTGAATGAAACCGATGCTGATCGTTTTTGCCCGATGATTGATGAAAAATGGAGCGGTGCTATACCGGCTACCATCATAGTAAACAATAAAACCGGTTACAGAAAATTTTTTGATGACCAGATAAGTACACAGGATTTTGAAGCGGCTTTGAAAGAAGCGATGGGAACCGGTTTGGTAAATAAATATGTGGCACCGATGAATGATGCGGAAGCTATTTACGATGACCCAACGGATACGGCTCATGTAAAAAGAGAGTTTGTAATATTTAAATCGAATGACAGTTCGGTTTATGCTATTGCCAGCGGTAAAGTGACAACGGTAGTGAGGATAGACCACATGAAAGTGGTAATTGTGGAAAAGGATAATCTCTTTTATAGCTATTCAAATCTTGGATCAACACTGGTAAAAAAAGGAGATGAAATAAAAGCTCATCAGCTAATTGGTTATGCGGCGCCTGATATGGACAAGGTTAAACCAACGCTTGATCTTTATGTTTCTGATGCTAAAAAAAACCTCATGCTTGCAAAAGAAAATTTTATAAAACGAAGCGATAAGCGGCTTAAAGATCATTCTATTGAAATTGATTTAAAGCTCGAACCAAAATAAAGAAGGCCCGGCATAGCCGGGCCTTCTTTGCAATTTGCACAAACTATTAATCTGGCAATTAATTTTTTCTTTTAATAGTGCAACCCACGCTGCGGCTTTCTTTAACGGTTACTTCCTTACCTGTAATCATTTCGTTAATGGCTTCCTGCAGGTGAATACGGGTAACGGCCGCAGGATCACCAGCACTGTTATCAATGGCACCGTGGTAAACTAATTTTAAATTATTATCAAACAAAAAACACTCAGGTGTGCGGTTGGCACCAAAGGCATCGGCAACCTGGTTGCCTTTATCTACCACATAGTTCCATTTATATCCCTGCCCGCTGGCATAATCCTGCATGTTGGTATAACTGTCGTCAGCGCTACGCAAGGCTTCGTTGCTGTTGAGTATAATAACGCCTACTTTATTTTCGATGGCGTATTTGCTAATGGCGAGGGTGCGTTCCTGGTTTTTAACAACATAAGGGCAGGTGTTGCAACTGAACATTACCAAAATGCCGTTTTCTTTTTTTGCATCCTGCATGGCTATTTCTTTACCTGAAATATCCTGCATTTTAACATCGGCTTTAGGCATGCTGCTGCCAATTTTTAAGGGATCACCGGCAGTAAAAGCCAATGTTGCCAGCGATGCAACGCCTATCAGACCAAATAATATCTTTTTCATAATTTTTTTTTAAAGTTAGCAAATGCAATACAAATAATACAACCACTCATGTAGTTTTTTGTTCGGCTTTCTCCACCTTTTCAATAGCCTCACGTTTTATGGCTCTCGATCTTAATGTTTTAATGCTCACGTTCAGCTCAAACCCAATAAGCAATACAAGCGAATTAATAAATATGAGTGCCATTAAAACGATGATGGTGCCAATAGAGCCATACAGCGCATTGTACTTACCAAAATTATTCACAAAATAAGAGAAACCAACCGAGGCCATAATAGATAAGAAGGTTGCCAGTATGGTGCCGGGAGAAGTTAATTTCCAGCGTTTTTCAACTGCCGGGGCGTATTTATAAATGAATGCAATTGAATAAAAGATAACAGCGATGATAAAGAGCCATCGTGCATAAAATATAAACTCTCTCCAGAATTTACTCTCCATCCCCAGCCATTTTAAAACGGCACCCTGTGTTATTAATAAAACCAGGCAACCCAGTACCAGGCCAAAAATTAAAACCGTAAGCCTGATGGCAACCCAGCGCTGGTGCAGCCCTTTTCTTCTTTCAAAGCCTTCATATTTTTTATTGAACGAACGCATTAATCCCATCATCGCATTTGATGCAAAGAACAAGGCTAATATTAAACCAAAAGACAGTAATCCTATTTTATTACCGTCAATAAAAGAGTCAACAAAATTGATGATATTAGTATTGTATCCCTTGGCAGGCACAATATCCCTGATGATGGTATGCAGTTGTATTTTTAAACTTTTCTTTGGAATGAACGGCAGGCTGGGAATTAAAGTAAATAAAAATAAAAAAGATGGCGGAATGGCCATGATGAAATTATAGGCAATGGCCGATGCCCGTTCGGTTAAACCCACTGTTTTAACCTGGCGGTAAAAAAAACGAACCACATCATACAATGGCACACCTTCAAAACCGGGCAGGTACCAGTGTTTACTTTTGTTTAAAACAAAAGCAACAGGATTGCTGTTAATTAATTTTCGCTCAAGGTTTGTCATGTAAATAAATGCAATATACCAATTAAACATTTTAACAGCATATCATGCAACACACTCAACAGCCTACTTAATATTTACACTATCTAAAAAGTGCTGATATTTTTTTGCATTTACCATGTGTTGGGTGTAAGTGTTGGTAAAGTTTGATAAGCCCGACCAATCTGGCTTTGCCACAAAATAAATGTAATTGGTTTGCGGCGCATTTAAAACCGCATCAATGGTTTTTGTGGATGGGGTGCAAATGGGGCCAGGCGGCACGCCTGCATTTAAATAAGTGTTAAAAGGAGATTCGTATGCAAGGTGCTTAAGCAAAATTCTTTTGAGGCCGAAATTTTTCATCGCAAATTTTACGGTTGGGTCGGCCTGCAACCTCATGCCTGTTTTTATACGATTAAGATAGGTGCTGGCAATAAAACCTTTATCTGCTTCTTTATTTGTTTCTTCTTCTACAATGCTGGCCAAGCTGTAAACCTGCGTGGGTGTAAGGTTAATGGCTTTTGCCTTTGCCAGCCTTTCTGTATTCCAGAATTTTTCTTTTTCGGTATAGAGTTTATCAATGATTTTTTTTGGTGCGGTGTTCCACATCAGGCTATACGTGTTTGGCACCACAATCGTCATCAGCGTATTGCTGTTTACATTGTATTTCTTTAAGGTTTCCGCATCGTTTAAAACTTCCATTACGCTTGCAGAATCACATTCAAAATTGCCAGCAATTTTTTGCGCCAGATCTTCGGGTAATCTTAATTTATTAATGACCAGGTTTACTGGTGTTTGATTGCCCGAACGCAGCATACGCAGTAAACTATATATACTGCTGCCGTTTTTTACCTGGTACCGCCCGGCTTTTACCAGCCTGGGGTATTTTAATTGTTTTGAAACAAGATCGAAGAAAGTAGTGTTGCGGATGATTTTTTCATCAATAAGCGATTGCCTTACATCAGAGTAAGTAGTACCTGTTTTAATGTAAAAATATTTTTTTTCGGGGGCAGAAACTGTGGGCCCGAAAATTTGCCAGGCAGCATATCCGCCTATCAGCAAAGCAATCAACACTATTCCGTATATAATTTTCTTTTTCATGTTGGGCAAATTAAATCTACCGGAGTATGGGTTTATATTTTCACAAATGTATGCAATCGACAAGTACAAATTGCTACTGCAAAATCATTGAACAAATCCTTGTTAGCTGCCTAAAATAGTTATTGAAGTAATGTGCAATTTTATCCTGCATTAAAAAACCCCGACGATAAACGACGGGGTTTAATATTATTTCATAAGCTATTATTTTTTAGCTGCGCCGGTATCTATACCTGCGGGAGTTGCAGTGTTTGGAGGCGTAGTGTTTGCAGGCATTTTTGAATTTACATCCTTCATCATTTCTTTGTTTTTCTCAACAGCAGCCCCTTTTTTAGGAATAAATGCCGGAGAAATTATGCAAAGAATGGCTACGATTGCTGCAAAAAGCCAGGTACCTTTTTCAAGTACATCGGTTGTTTGTTTGACACCCATTATCTGGTTGCCAAAACCACCAAAACTGCTTGATAAACCACCGCCCTTTGGGTTCTGAATCAATACGATTAATCCGAGTATTATAGAGGCAATAATCACTAAAATTCCAAATAAAATCAACATGTTATAATCCTTTTAAGTTTTGTAATTTGGCTGCAAAGTAAGTGCTTTTGGCAGGATTGAGCAAACTTAATTTTTGATACACTTCGCCTGCTTTGGCAATTTTACCCTGCCTGGCAAATACCTCGGCCATCGATTCTGTTAAAACCTCGGCTTCGGCATTGCTGTTTTCGGCCAGTTGCTGCACATTTGTATCATTTTTTGTTGAAATATCAGCCTCATTTTCCACATGTACCTTCTTCATGGTCTTGAGCCACTCCGTAAAACTTTTAAGTTGTTTGCCCAGTTTGTCGGCCGTTTGTACATCTTCTGATAATTTTATTCCCTGCGATGCAAAGTAATCAACCAGGTGCATGGGCTCAAAAAGCATGGCATTTTGCAATGCCGCATTTTGGAGGGGCATTTTTAATTCAATGTGCATGGGTTCAATCTCTTTTTGCTGCTGGTGCGTATTGGGGTTGGGCATATCGGTATTGTCCGGTGCATCATCTACTTCAACCGTTTCAACTTCAATATTTTTTACATCAGTAACTTCGGTGGTTGTTTCATCATTGCTTTCAACATTGGCAATGGGAGCTGCAGTCTCAACAAAAACTTCTTCACTAACAACTTCCATTACGCCGGTTTCATTAATCTGAAAATTTAGCCAGTGCGGATTATTAAAAAAGAGATTCGTTTTTACCGCCTGCTTTTCAAAAGCAGCATTATCACCCTGCAATTTTTCCAGCAAAAAAAACTGGGCCGGCGAAAAATACGGATGCTGCTCTGCAAGTGTTTTCAGAAAAGCGGTGTTTCCGGTATCAGAAAAATCTCTGGAAAAGATTGATTCAAAAATCTGTTGGTTATGCTGCATGTGCAAATCTATAATTACCAGTTAGAAAAAATTTTATTAAAAATAGCATCGGTTAAATTTTTTGATATTTCATCGCCCCGGGCCTGCTCAACCTGGCTCAAGCTCAGGTTGGCATCAAAATCAAGACTGTAAGTTACATCTGCTTCAAAATTCTTTTTTTCATCCAGTGTATTTTTAAATACAAGATGAAAAGTGGCCGTTAACCGGTTAAGACTGGTAGTGTTGCCGCTGATGCCTGTTGTGCTGGTGTAGTAGCCCGAAACATAACCGCTGATATCGTAATGTGCATCCTCATCGTTTGTTTGCCGCAGCCTGGTAGTGCCGATTATTTTTTGTTTTAGTCTTTCGGTAACCTGCGGGCTTAATTGCGGATTTTTATATTCGGCTTTATTTTCAAAATAATTTACACGAAAGGTTTTTACCTCGGTTGGTAAACCACCAATATCTTTAAAGCCATATTTGCAGGTAGCGAAATTGAATAAGGCAATAAGCAATATGCAACAAGCAATGAGCAGTATATTTTTGCCCATTGGCTGTTGCCCATTACCCATTGCCCATTGCCCATTGCCAATTACTTTACTCTTCAATATCATACTCTTTTAATTTACGGTACAAAGTACGCTCACTAATCCCTAAATCAAGCGATGCATCTTTACGTTTGCCTTTGTGTTTTTTTAATGCTTTGATGATGAGTTCTTTTTCTTTATCAACTATGCTTAAAGATTCTTCCACATCTTCGTGGTGATCAATCGTATCATTATTATGCGGTAAAAAAACGGGTGCCGATGAATTATTTGCCGGGGCATTGTTATTTAGCTCTGCAAATGCCTGATTGTTATAAACAGGAGCATGCTGTGCAATGTTGGGGTTTTGTAAAAGATCAAAAAACATTTTCTTAAGTTCGTTTACATCTTTTTTCATGTCGAAAAAAAGCTTGTACAAAATGTCCCTTTCGTTTGCAAATTCGCTCTGGCTTACCGAGCCTGCGCCGCCAGCCAGTACCGGCAAGCGTGAATAATTATGATCGGGTAAAAAACGCTGCATGGTATTTGTGTTGATCATTTTATCCTGGCTAAGTACCGATATCTGCTCTGCAATATTCTTCAATTCCCTTACATTACCGGGCCACGGATAGTTAATTAACACAGCTTTTGCGCCATCATCTAATTGTACCGGGTTGCCTTTGTAACGATCAGAAAAATCGGTTACAAACTTGCGGAACAATAAATAAATATCTTCTTTTCTGTCTCGCAATGCCGGAACCCTTATGGGCACTGTGTTTAAGCGGTAATATAAGTCTTCTCTAAAACGATTTGTCTGGGTATATTCAATCAGCTCTTTGTTGGTAGCGGCAATAACACGTACATCTGTTTTTTGCACTTTGCTGCTGCCCACACGTATGTATTCGCCGGCTTCCAGCACCCGTAACAAACGTGCCTGTGTACCCAGTGGTAATTCTCCAATTTCATCTAAAAAAATAGTACCGCCGTTAACGGTTTCAAAATAACCTTTACGACTGTCAACTGCACCGGTAAAAGATCCTTTCTCGTGGCCAAATAATTCCGAATCAATAGTGCCTTCGGGAATGGCACCGCAGTTTACCGCAATAAATGGATTGTGTTTACGTGCACTTAATGCATGAATGATTTGTGAGAAAACTTCTTTACCCACGCCACTCTCGCCATTGATAAGTACGCTGAGATCGGTATTTGCAACCTGCACGGCAATATTTAATGCATGGTTAAGGCCCGATGAATTGCCGATAATGCCGAAACGGTTTTTTATTGTTTGTAGTTCCATAACAAAACCCCCTCCGCCCCCTGAAGGGGGAACTTTGGAGTATGATTATTTTAAGTGTTTTTCAATTGTTTGTAAAACTGCTTCCAATTCGTTTGTAATTTCTTTTGTGGTAAACCTGATGATTTTTAATCCCAGTGCCTCCAGTTCTTTTTGTCTTAATACATCTTTTATTTTTATTTCTTCCAAATCATGTATGCTTCCATCAATTTCAATAACCAGTTTTTTAGAATGACAATATATGTCAACAATATAAAATGAAATTGGATGTTGCCTTCTGAATTTTACATTGGGAAAATATTCTTTCAATCTTCCCCATAAAATCATTTCAGTTGGCGTAACATTGTTTCTCAACTTCTTCGCCTTTTCAAAAATCAAATGCCCGGCTCCGTAAAACATATTTTCTTTCATATTCATTCCGACTTTCGAAACAAAATAAAAAATCTTTGCATCAGCAGAGTACAAAGTTCCCCCTTCAGGGGGCGGAGGGGGTTTTGCCTATCAATGTTCCTGCTGTGCAAGATGTAATTTGTACTTCTACATATTCCCCCACCTTTAAATTTCCTTTTTCAAATACCACTACTTTATTCTGATCGGTTCTGCCATACAAATCGTTTTCACTTTTTTTAGATGGACCTTCAATTAATACTTTACGGGTTTTGCCCACTTCCTTTTGCATGGCAAGTAATGAGTGGCCACGATAGAGGTCAACCATTTCCTGTAGTCTGCGTTTTTTAACATCAAGCGGTACATCATCTTTAAACCTACGGGCAGCAAGGGTTCCCGGCCGTTCGCTGTAAAAGTACATATAAGCCAGATCGTACTTGCAGTATTCCATCAGGCTTAAAGATTGCTGGTGATCTTCCTCTGTTTCGGTACAAAAACCGGTTATCATATCAGTTGAAATGCCACAATGCGGTATCAACTCCCGTATGCGGTTTACTTTGGCAATGTACCACTCACGGCTGTAGGTGCGGTTCATCATTTGCAACACACGTGTGCTGCCACTTTGTACCGGCAGGTGAATATAATTGCAGATGTTTTCGTATTTCACAATTGTGTGCAACACATCATCGGTAATATCTTTTGGATGCGAAGTGGAGAAGCGTACACGGAGGAGGGGAGAGATTAGTGCGACCTGCTCTAAAAGTATGGCAAAAGTAACAGCAGCCCCCCCGCCCCCCAAGGGGGGAGAAAAAGCACCCTGCGAATTTACAGTGCTATTTGAATTTGCAGGGTGTTCCAAACTCCCCCCTTGGATGGCCGGGGGGGCTGTGTAATGGTAACTATCCACATTCTGCCCCAGCAAAGTTACTTCTCTGTATCCCTGCTCAAATAAGGTTTTACATTCGTTGATGATAGATGCGGCATCACGGCTTCGTTCCCGGCCACGGGTAAATGGCACCACACAAAACGAACACATATTATTGCAGCCACGCATGATGCTTACAAACGCATTTACACCATTGCTGTTAAGGCGAATGGGTGCAATATCTGCATAGGTTTCATCACGGCTTAATAAAACATTTACTGCTTTCTGGCCGGTTTCTGCTTCTTCAATTAGTGCAGGTAAACTGCGGTATGCATCGGGGCCAATTACTAAATCAACTAATTTTTCTTCTTCTAAAAACTGTGCTTTCAATCGCTCGGCCATACAGCCCAGCACACCCACCAGCATGCCTGGTTTTTGTTTTTTTATCTGGCGAAATTCTGTTAAACGTTTGCGTACAGTGGTTTCTGCCTTTTCACGGATAGAACAGGTGTTTATAAAAATAAGATCGGCTTCTTTAAAATTATTGGTGGCACCAAAACCATTATCCATTAATATAGAAGCCACCACTTCGCTATCGGCAAAATTCATGGCGCAGCCATAACTTTCAATGTAAAAGTATTTTTTGTATGGGTTTGTATCGTTGGCAAACAGGGCAAATGCTTCTCCCTGCCTTGCTTCATCATGTTTTTTATTGGTAGCTACATTCAACATTAACCTGCATTTTTTTTAGGTGGCAAAGATAGTTAAATGCAGGCAAACCGTGACAGTATGGCAGCAACTTATCTATCCTCATTAAGTCAATTATAATGTAATCGGTACATTCTGTCTTTAAAAGCGTAAATTTGCCGCCTGACATCTTCACTTTTCAATAATCGTGTTTACGAAACCTGAAGAACTAACCCAGTATTCTTATCATGACCAATAACCTTTACATAGTACGCCACGGAAAAATGCTTATTGAAGACCGGAACAAACCGGATTACCTGCACTTATCAAAAGAAGGGCTTGATTTTGGGCTATACCTGGATAAATATTTTAAAGATGTTTATTTTGATCATATTCTTTTTCAATCGATAGATGTAAAAACATCTGATCCCTATAACCGCTGCCGCAGTACCATACGTGGTACAAAAGGTGTTAAGAGCGAGTTTGATAAAACGCAACTTAGTAAAATGTTTACCGATATAAATAAGGATGAAACCGGCCGCCAGAATGTGTTGCTTTGCTATCGCACCGAAGCCTTTAATGTTATTAGCAATATTCTGGATGTTGATGATAGTGAAGAACATTTTAATAAAGATTACAACCGCATTTTTCATTTTAATTTCAGCAATAACAATTACAGTTTTGTTAAGAAGGTGAATACTGAGGAGAAGTAGATAGCTGTATGTTTAAAATCCATTTGCCACTTTTTACACCCTGGCCAAAGAAGTATATCTATTTGCTTCTTTGTAAACTACGCTCATTAATCAAATAAATTAGCAATAGAGGGAGTAACAGAAAAGATAAATATATCCCAAAATATGGCAAAAAATCCTGCACAGTCATCAACAAGCTTAGAAAGGAAATAACGAAATATAACGTTGAAATTGCTACCAAAATAACGAGGGAGATAGTTTTGAGCAGTTTGTTTTTGAAGGACATATAGGCAAACCAGCAAGCAAAAAAGGGCGTGTAAACGAGTGTTAAAATAAGGTCTTCAAAAATATAAGCTGACCTCCAGCCTTCAACTTTATTATCTGCATAATAAACCAGGCTATATGGTATAAATAAAACCAATAAAGAAACTGTTGTTATTGAAATGGCAAGCAGCTTATTAAGGAATTGTTTTTTCATGATCATGCTTTTGAATCCCGGTAACCTCATCTTTTCTCCCGGTAACTATCCGGACGTAGCCTCAACCCCACACCGTATTGCCGCTTCAAGTATATCCATGTTTATATCTTTTAGCGTTTTAAATTTAATGCAATACCCCGTAACACTTGCTTTGCCTATTTTTTTTTCATAGGTTTGGGCTAAGTATTTCTTATCCTTAATACCCATGATATACAAAGAGATTCCGGTTGTGTTTGCACTCAAACCAATTTGATAAAATTCCCTGGTTTTTCCATCAGCATATTTCATTGTGTAAAATCCATATCCTATATTGGGGTTAGAAACAGTTTTATTTTCACTGTCTTTACCATTCAGAAACCATAATTTACATGATGGCAACAATTTAAGTATGTGCTGATGTAAGGCTTGCATGTCACTACATTTTGGTTCAGGTTGGCTACTGATATACTGTTTGATTTGATTTTGTACTGTCATAAAAGTATTAAATTACAGTTTGATTATTTGCCTTTTTATGACGATAAGTAATGGGATGGACCAGCAACTTTGCGATAATCCCAATAGCTATCTGGTTGCCAATAATTCTTCCAGGCTTTTCAGTGTCATAGTAAATCCTTCCTTAAAACCCATTTCAATCATCTTTTCCAAGCGTTCAAGCGATTCATTATAAATAGTAACGCTCACTTTTGTTGTTCCGTTATTTTCGCTGAAATTCAGATCCCATTCAGAACCCGGCAATTCAGGGTTTTCATCTGCATCAGCAAAGGCATTTAAATATTTAAAATTGGTTTTGGGGCTGATAGAAGTATATTTCTGAACAGACCAGCGTTCCATTCCTTCCGGGCTTACCATAGCATAAAATCTTCGTCCGCCAACTTCAAAATTCATAATTTTCGTTTTTGATGCCCAGGGTTTAGGTGCCCACCATTGGTCAAGTATTTCGGGTTTGGTAAAAGCATCCCATACCAGCGAAAGCTCCGCATCAAACTCCCTGTTAATAAAGACTGTTTTTTTTGATTTGTCAACTGTAAAATCAAATAGCAAATCGTTTTTCATTTTTTTTGTTTTTTAATTGTTGCTAATACTTGGTCGAGTTGATTGAAACGTGTTTCCCAAATTTTGCGGAACTGCTCAATCCATTTATCTATTTCTTTTATTTTTTCTATTTGAAGCGTATAATAAATTTCTCTGCCCGAAACCTCTTGTTTTACCAACGCACATTCCGCAAGTATTTTTATATGTTTAGATACTGCCTGCCGGCTTGTATGAAAATGTTCGGCAAGTGCATTCGGCGTCATAGCCTGCATGGCAATCAGCACAATAATTGCCCGGCGGGTAGGGTCGGCAATCGCCTGAAAAATATCTCTTCTTATTTCCATAATATAATTTTGCAACTATCTGGTTGCAAATATAAATGCAATTATCTGGTTGCGCAAATTTTTTGTGAAATATTTTTTTTGTGAAAGAGCTCATCCCTCCACAAAAAAACCGCCTCACCCAAGTGAGACGGTTAACAAAATTTCTAAAAAATCATCTTACCAAATTTTAGTACGCAACTCAGGCGCCTTGTACATTTTATCACCAAATTTTACATCAAAAGCCCGATAAAAAGCTTCCATATTGGTAAGTGGTCCGTTGGCACGATACATGCCAGGGGAGTGGTTATCGGTAACAATACGTTGTGCTGCTGCTTCGGGCAAAATATTATTGCGCCATACCTGCGCCCAGTTTAAAAAGAAACGCTGGTCGGCTGTAAAGCCATCAATTTTATCGGCGCTTTTGCCCTGCGGGGTATTTTTAAAAGCTTCGTAGGCAATACTTAAACCACCCAGGTCGGCCAGGTTTTCGCCAAGGGTTAATTTACCATTTACATGCAGTGTATCTAAAATGCTGTAGCCATTATATTGCTGCACTACTTCATCGGCACGTTTTTTAAATATATCGGCATCGCTTTTTGTCCACCAGTCATGTAAATTTCCTTCGGCATCAAACTGGCGGCCCTGGTCATCAAAACCATGCGTCATTTCGTGGCCAATTACGGCGCCAATGCCTCCATAATTAATGGCATCATCTGCTGCCGCATCAAAGAAAGGGAAACGCAGAATACCTGCGGGAAAAACAATTTCATTTTTTTGCGGACTGTAATAGGCATTCACCGTTGGCGGCGTCATGCCCCATTCTGTTTTATCAACGGGTTTGCCCAGGCGGCTAACATTATCATTGTATTGCCATTGGCTGCAGCGTTGCAGGTTGCCATAAAAATCATCTCTTTTAATTACAACGCCATCATAGTTTTTCCATTTATCGGGGAAACCGATTTTTTTAACAAATGAATGCAGTTTAGCCAATGCCTGTTGCTTGGTAACTTCACTCATCCAGTCTAATTTTTTAATGCGGCTGTCGAAACTGGTTGATAAATTGCCTACAAGTTCCAGCATGCGTGTTTTGGCAGCCTGGTTAAAATATCTATCTACATAAAGTTGGCCTAATAAATCGCCCAACTGGCGGTCAATTAAACCACTCATGCGCTGCCAGCGTGGGGTTTGTTCTTTTTGTCCGCTGAGTGCCTGGTTGTAAGCAAAATTTGCATTAACAAATGCACTGCTTAAGAAAGGCGCCGCATCTTTTAACACACCCCATTTCAGGTAAGTTTTCCAATCATCCAAAGAAACTTTGTTTAATAAAGAATCTATAAAAACCATGTATTTAGGGTTACTTACATTCACACTATCCTGCTTTACTTTGTAACCAAGTTCCGGTAAAATGGTAGCCCAGTTTAAGTTGGGTGTTTTAGCAGTTAAACCTTCTATCGAAAATTTGTTGTACAATTTATTGGGGTCACGCATTTCCACACGGCTCATCTGAGCCTGTGCCATGGAGGTTTCCAACTGCATCACGGTTACAGCATTTGCCATAGCGTTCACACTGGTTTCGCCGGTTAGGCTAAACAGTTTGGTGATGTATGTAATGTAATCTGTTCTTATTTTCTGGCTGCGGGCATCGTTCTTTAAATAAAAATCACGGTCGGGTAAAGTGGTGCCGCCCTGGCCAATACCAATTATATATTTAGTTACATCTTTAGCATCTTGCCCAACACCAATGCGGTATAAGGGAGCCGTAATTGATTGTGCACGTAAAGTATTTGTGTATTTTAAAACCTGTGCTTTGGAGCTTAATGCAGTAATGGCATCCAGGTAAGGTTTGATGGGTTTATATCCCAGTTTTTCAATGGCAGCACTATCCATGGCACTGGCATAATAATCGCCAACACGTTTCATTAAATCGTTTGTACCTCTGCCTTTTTTATCGGGCTCGGCGGTGCCTTTTGAAGCTTCTTCCAGCAAACCTTTAAGAGCCTGAGAACTTTCTTCGGCCAAAGCATCAAAACTTCCCCAACGGGTTTTTGATGCAGGTATGGGAGTTCTTTTTATCCAGGCACCATTGGCATACAGGTAAAAATTATCTCCTGGTTTTATGGTAAGATCCATGTTTGCAGAATCAATAAATTTTTGGCTGGAAGTGGTGTTGACTGGTGTTGTTACCACAGTGGCCGGGCCAGAAACCGTAACCGGGCCAGCTTTGGTATTAACAATAATCGGTGTATTTTTAGCAGCCTGTGCAGCCTGTGCTTTTTGCCGCTCTTCATTTGCTTTTCTGTTTTTAGCACTTTGCACCGGATCAGGATCTACCCCTGTTTGTGCAAATATAAACTGCGGATTTAAAGCAATCATCAACATTAAAACCAAAACCGATACATTTTTTTTCATACATTAATATTTATCCGATAAAAATATAAAAGTTGCCTCAATTAGCAATACCCTTATTATGTAAGCGGCGTAAATATATGGTTAACAGAAAAAAATGACTGAAATCAGAGGATCTTTATCATGCGGAAAAAGATATTTCCCTTATCTTTTGAGTATGCATAACCGGCTGCCACAGAAATGCGGTTATAAGGTGTAAGTATAATGCCACCACCAACACCCGAATGCCAGGTGTTTGATTTTTCTCCGGGCATCCACACACGCCCAACATCATACAAAGCCAGCAAACCAAATTTGCCATTGTATAAATATGATTTTACATTTTTTACCCAACGTATTTCATTTTGGCTGTAAACGGTTGTTTTACCAAAAAACCTGCTGCGGCGGTACCCACGCAGGGTTTTACCTCCACCAATAAAATTATATTGATAAAATTCCGGGCTGCCAGATAAAGTTGCCCCCCCAGCCTGCATATATAAAGTAATTGTTTTTGATATGGGAATATAAACCTGTGCTGATCCTTTGTAACTGATAAAATTATTACTGTTTTGTAAATTATCAGTGTAGTTAATGCCTGCAGTAAAACCAAAACCCCTGGTGGGCATCAGTGAGTCGTTAACCTTTAAAAAACTATAATCAATTTCGGCCCCGGCAAATTGCTTGTTTTTATAAAGATCGGGCACTATGCTTACAAGGGCTTTATTAAATGTGGTATCGTTAATTATATCAACTGTCTGATAAAAACCCGCCACGCTTATTTTTTGGTACCGGCCTATCCTGTTACTTAAACCTGCTTTAGCAATATATTCTTTGGTACGCAGCCTGTTAAAAATATTTGCTGTACTTAAATTAATGGTTTCGTTTCCTAAACCATAATAGTTTGTCCATCTTACAAAATCGTAGTTGGTGTAAAGGTTTAAATCCCATTTTTTTATCACATCAGTAAAAATTGCCTGGTAGGTGGCACTAAATGCTTTTTCGGTGATGGAATATTTTACATTTACTTTTTGGGTGAATGCAAATGGCTCTTTTCTCCATTTATATTTTGTGCCGCCAAACTCCAGCCCGGTAAAAAAACGATCGTCGTTGCTGTAAAATAGCAGCGGCTTTATACCACTTTTGTTATACCGAAATTCGTCGTATCTATATTGATTGATGGCCGCTTTTTCTGAAAGATTTATACAGGTTTCAGCACCTTTTGCAATTGTGTTGCCCGGGTTGTCGTATATTTTTAGGCTGTGCGATGCACCGCTTATTTTAGAAATATCTTTATACTCATCTTTTGCTGGTCCGCCTACCAGCCTTACTTTAATTGCTTTATCTGCATTGCCGCTTACCTCGTACACATCAGCAGCATCAATGCCATACAAACGTATTTCTTTCGTTTCGCTGGCATAAAATATTCTGCTATAAAATGGATTTTCTTTTGTTTTTCCCTGATTGGTAATTTTGTAAATATTTATCTGTGTAGTACCGTCTTCATTTCTTTTTATTTCAAATTTTTCATTATCTTTTGTGCCAGGCACATCAACTTCTTTTGCTAAAAAAAGATAATAATCCCGTGCATAATCTACCAGTTTGCTACGGCGTTGTTTTAAACTACTGATGATTTCATTACCCGAAATGGGGAAAATTTCTGCTGGTAACTGTTTTACAGCCGATTCTATCACATTATCTGTAAGTAATGCCTGCATTTGAGTTGCCTGTTTAATCCACTGCTCCAGGGGCATTTCATTGGCCATGCGGCGGTCGAGGTATCTTGCCGGAAAATTAAATGTTTTTACGTTTTTTATAACCGGGCCAAAACTTTGAAACTTTCCTGAAGCCAATCCTTTAAATGCTCCCACCAACAACCCGTCAAATTTTGTGTAAGCCTGATCACGGTCACGGGGTATTGGTTTATAAATTGTTTGTCCGCCTTGTTTATTGGCGGCCCATCTCCACTGGTCTTCATGGCGGCCCCAATCGCCAATAAACATATCAAAAATGCGGGTGCGTATGTACAACGTTTGGTCAACTTTTACATCATTATCTTTTTCTAATTTTTCAAGTAAATCATCGGTACCAATAATTTTTGCTGAATTACCAAAATTTGCCGCAGTAGCCCAGTCCTCATCTGGCCTTTGCTCAAAAAGATAAAGGGCATTGCCATAGGCGGTGTTAAATTCTCCAAGCCTGTCTTGCTTTGGCAGATAAATAATTACAGGGTTGGCATGCAGAATAGAAACAGTTTCGGCCATGGGCGCAATGGTTAATGCTGAGTATGGATGGGCTATAGAAACCTGATCGTTAGCAATGCTTGCAATAAAAGTACCTTTAACAATTTCGGGCAATGCGCCTTCAAAAGTTTTGTCAATACTGCGTAAAACATACTCACGGCCATTGGCATCTTTTAAGCGCAATGATTTGCTTTGCCGCCCACCGCCGGCCTGGTAAGGCGTAACGCCGCCAGCCAAAGTATCGAGCATGGCAACTTTAAAAAGCGCCGGTGTTTTCCACTCTTTGCGGTAATGCTTGCCCCATAGTGCATGGTGCAGGTTACTTCTGTAGTATTGCTGACCGGCAACCGTAGTAAATGTAGGGCTGATATTTACTTTTTGCGCAATCACAATATTGCATGTTGCAGAAACTGTTAATACAGCAAGTAATGCAAAATGGTATTTCATTTTTTTTATGTAAGAATCTGGCATAGATAGAACGCAACTTAAAAAATCATGCCATTTATATAAATTTTTATTTTTAAAGAACGTAAGTGGTAATTTTGATACTATAATTGAAGAAAATCTTGTTCAAATATATTATATTTTATTCCTTAGTTCTGTTTGCTTCAAACATTGTTGTTGCACAAACACGTGATTCTTTACCAGGCCTTATAATTGGCACTTTGCTGGATGCTGATAACAGCAAAGCGGTAGCTACTGCAAACATAAATGTTTGCAATCTTACCGATACATTTTATAAAAGAAATGCCATCAGCATGCCCAATGGCGAATTTATTTTTGATAAACTGGCTTATGGATATTACCGCCTGCACATTACCGCCGTTGGTTACCGGCCATTAACAATTGATAGTATTTACTTAAGGGCCGAGAGGTTTGATTTTGACCTGAACGATATTAAACTGAATAAAAATTCGGCAATACTGAATGAAGTGATAGTATATGCAGAAAAACCATTGATAGAAAATAAAGATGGAAAGATAATTTTTAATACAGGCGAATCGGCTTTAAGTTCTGGTGCCACAGCTACCGAATTATTAAAGCAAACACCTTTGGTTAATGTTGATAATGATGGTAAAATTTTATTGAAGGGAAAGGAGGTTAAAATTTTGATTGATGATAAACCGGTGGAACTTGACAGTAAGCAATTGCAGGACCTGATGGAAAGCATGCCGGGTAGCCTGATTGAAAAAATTGAAGTAATGACAACGCCGCCACCGCAGTATGCCAATGAGCGGGGAGGAGTGATTAACATTGTAACCAAAAAAGGTAAAGTTGGGTTTAATGGCAAATTGAATGTAAATTATGGTACCCGTGGCGAAGCTGCCATAAGTGGTAATTTTAGCTATCGTAAAAATAAAATGGCCATTAATATTTCGGCAGGTTATGGCTACAGCATTTTTAATGGCAACAGTTACAGTAACCGGCAAAATTATTACACTGATTCAACCAATTATTTTAACACCGTTGGCGAAAGCCATAATAACAGCCGCCGCCCCAACATAAGGCTCAGCGTAGATTACGATCTTGATAAGCGGCAGAGTTTAAGCTTTACCACGCAATACAACAGCAACAATTCTGTTAGCGATAACAGCACTGAATACAGTAATTTAAACCGGTTTTACCAGATATATAAATTGAGCAACCGCAGTACCGGAACCGAAAATAAAAACTACAGTCCGGGCTTTAACCTTACCTATACGTTAAAAGGGAAAAATCCTAAAACGGTATTACGTGTCATCAGCGGGTTTAATTTTAATGTGTACAATAATGATCGTGATTTTTATCAGCAATATCTTAATCCGGATAACACGCCAACAGGTTCCGACTCAACCCAGCAACAAAATACAAACAGTAAAAACAATGTGATTAGTTTGCGGGTAAATTATGATAAAGGGTTGAAGGGAAATAAATGGTCGCTTAATTTTGGTGCTACTTACAATCGCTCTAACAACCACAATATTTTAAACACAGCTTTTATGAAAAAGCCTGAAAATATTTTTGTACAAAATAGTCTGCTAAGTAACGATTTTCTTTTTCATCAAACCATGTATGGCTTTAGGGCTGCCGTGCGATATGATATTGTGCCTGGCTTTTTTATAAACGCAGGTCTGCAGCCTGAATACACCGAAACCAATTTCGACATTAAAAACAACAGCAACCACTACGTAAATAATTACTGGTCGTTTTTACCATTTGCCACGCTGGTAAAAAAATGGAAGAACGATGTGAACATTAATCTTGCTTACAAAAGAACCATACAAAGGCCCCGGCTGAATGAACTGAACCCCAGCCTGGATTATGCCGACCCGTACAACACCCGCTCTGGCAATCCATACCTGCAACCATACTATGCCGATAATTTTGATTTTAGTTTGGGCAAGTGGAACAAACTTTACAACATAAACGCCTCGGTTGGTTACAACGCCTTGCAGGATATTTACAGTTCTATAAGAACGCTACAACCCGATGGCAGCACATTTACCACCTGGCAAAATATAAGTGGCCGCAAAGAGTATGAAGCCAGTTTGTGGGGCGGTTATAATTTAACCAAAAAAGCAAAAGCAAATGTAAGTGTTGGTTACACGTACAATGTGTACAGCAATTTTGATCGCACGGTGCGCTATTTTAGAAACGGCGGTTCATTTTATTCAACCTTAAATGGTAGTTATCAATTCTCCGATGTGATGAATGCCAACGCCAGCTTTACTTACAACCGTTTTGCTAACCCGCAGGGTAGTGTAAGAAGCACTTTGAGTATGAACCTGGGTGTGCAGCGCAAATTTTTTCAAAAGCGTTTTATTGTTACGCTCAATTTTATTGATCCCTTTCGCCAGCAGCAAAATTTGAATGTTACTAATGGCAGTAATTTTAATCTGGAAAGTTACAGCACCACCAACACCCGCAATTATCGTTTGGTGTTGAGTTATGTGTTTAAAAAGAATACACAAAAATCGGGGAGAGAAGCTTTGTTGAAGAAGTTGCAGAAGAAATAAATAGTTGTAAGTCATTATCGTTCTATTTAAAAAGTCTGTAAGGGTGAGCCACTCATGCTCTGCATACTGCGGATAAAAGAAAAACTTAAGCTTTTTGGAAATAACAAGAAAAAATATCTTTTTTTTCAGCTGCGCTGAAAAGCTATTAGCCAATCAGGCACAAACGTTATTTCTTCGAAATAATTATTTTTTGCCACGAATTACACAAATTAAAGCAACTGTATTCAATTCGTGAAAATTCGTGTAATTCGTGGCTAACTTATTTCACAGCGAAGCTGAGAAATAAAAAATCATTGTAATTTCCAAAGAGCTTAAAATATATTTATGAGTGCCTCAGGCTGACAGCTTATTTGTTTTAAAGAAATAATTTAACCTGCATTTTCAGTAAAATTTACCCGCTTTGCCAGCCAGCTATCTTTAACCGGTACAATCCATTTTTCAATCATTTCTTTTTTGGATAGCACTGTGTTGTTAAAATACAAAGTATCGGCATTGATGAAATTATTCACCACTGCATATTCCAGTTGGCTTAGTGGCAACAATTGAATTTTATCTTTTACCACAAAAGCAAGGTTTTGCCTGTCGAACATCTGCACCTTATATTTTTCTTCAATTGATTTTATAAGATGAACAGAACTGTCGGTGCTGCAGCCGCTTACACCGGTGGCACTTTCATCGGCCATCAGCACAATAAACTGCCCGAAAAATAAATTGGCATAACCTTTTACAGGTGCGCCATGGCTTTTCCAATTGGTTGCAAAATTGTTCAGCATCTCTTCCATCTCCAAAGCTTCGCTCATAAAAAATAAGCGGCTGCTTTGGTAAATCCACACACGGGAGTTATCTGCAAAATCAACTGGGATATGTTCGGTGAAATCTAAATTCATTTTTTGTATTTGAGATGACGTATCTGCAATCAAACATGAAGTGTCTGAAACATAAAACATTATCAATTATCCATTACTAAATTATCCATTAGTTTGCCATTGATGCAGCAACCAACTCCGCAATATCCAACACCTGCACCTCATCTTCCTTATTACTGTTTTTTACACCATCTGTCATCATAGTATTACAAAACGGGCATGCCGCTGCAATAACGCTGGCACCGGTTGCAATGGCTTCGTTACTGCGATCTATATTAATGCGGATTTCACCTTTTTCTTCCTCTTTAAACATTTGTGCACCGCCGGCACCACAGCACAAACCGTTGCTGCGGCAGCGTTTCATCTCAACTAAAGAAACATCCAAGGCTTCCAGCACTTTGCGTGGTGCTTCGTAAATATTATTGGCACGGCCCAAATAACAACTATCGTGGTAAGTAATTTTTTTGCCTTTAAAAGTACCGCCTTCGGTCATTTTTATTTTGCCTTCGTCAATTAATTGCTGTAAAAAAGTTGCATGATGAATTACTTCGTAAGTGCCGCCCAATTCAGGATATTCATTACCCAATGTATTAAAACAATGCGGACAGGCCGTTACAATTTTCTTAATACCATAACCATTCAAAATCTGAATATTCTGGTAAGCCATCATCTGAAACATAAATTCGTTGCCGGCACGGCGGGCCGGATCGCCGGTACACATTTCTTCTTTACCCAAGATGGCGTAGTTGATACCAACCTTATCCAAAATGGTTACAAATGCTTTGGTTATTTTTTGTGCCCGCTGGTCAAAACTTCCGGCGCAGCCTACCCAAAATAAAATTTCGGGGCTTTCACCCTTCGCCATCATTTCTGCCATTGTTGGAACATGCATACAAATAAATTTTATCCTTGAAAGTTAGTTTAAAACAAATAATACTGTCAGCAAAAATAAGTCATTCAGCCTTAAAAAAAAGTAAAGCTGTCTTCAATTATTATCCCACAAAGGGGCCGAGAACACAAAGAAATACTTAGGTGCCGTTGCATCTTTGTGGGAAACTAAATTATCTTCGCTGCAATCAATAAATAGTGAGAAAACTGATTAACCGAATTACAAACTGGGAGGCCTGGCCTTTTAAACTTTTGTACGCACCCATTACACCGGTGTGGGGCTGGTATATGTTAAAATCCTGGTCGGTTTGGTTTTTTACACCCAGTAACCCTAAAATAACTTTTGGTGGCATGGATGGTGAGCCCAAGAAGGAGATGTACGATTTGTTGCCCCAACATTTATATCCGGCCACATTCAATGTTTTGCCTGCACAGGATTTTAATACGCTAAAAAAAAATCTTGCAAACAGCGGCATAACTTATCCTTTAATTGTAAAGCCAGAAGTTGGTTGCCAGGGAATATTGTTTCGTAAAATTGATACGGAAACTGAATTGCAAAACTATCATGCAAAAATTCCGGTTGAGTATATTGTGCAGGCGCTGGTGAGTTATCCCACGGAAGTAAGTGTGTTTTATATCCGTCATCCGCAGCAAAAAAAAGGAACGGTTACCGGCTTTTTGCACAAGATACCTTTGCAGGTTACTGGTAATGGAATTGATACGCTTGAACAATTGATTTTGCAACATCCCAAAGCACAAAAGAGATTGGGCGAAATGTTTAGCAAGCACAAAGAAAATTTGCAAATAATTTTGCCTGCCGGCGAAAAATATATGCTCAGCTATGCCGCCAATCACAACAGGGGAGCGTATTTTATAGATTTGAAAGAACATATTGATGATAAACTGGTGGCTATTTTTGATGAAATAAGTTTAGGTATCAATGATTTTTTTTATGGGCGTTACGATATTATGTGTACCAATGTAGAAGACTTAAAAAACGGAAAAAACTTTACCATACTGGAGTATAATGGTTGTGGTGCGGAGCCTAATCATTTTTATGATACCGGTTACACTTTGATTGGTGCTTACAAAGAAATTTTAAAGCATTGGAAGGCATTGTACAACATCAGTAAATACAACTGCCAGCAAGGCATAAAGCCATGGCCTTTTCAAAAAGGTAGAAAATTTTTAGCGCAGATAAAATCGCATTTCAAACTTATCAGGGAAGCGGATGAACAGATGGTTCCCTAAACCGGTGCGTCACCCCGAGAGGGTGACTCACCGGTTTAGGGAAGTTTTTTTTAATGAATGGTGAATGCTGCAAAACGGCCATGGTGCGTTATAGAAACCGGCACTTGCAGATAATTATCACAACATAAAAAAGGGATGCCATTTTTTGCTTTTGCCAGAAGAATATTTTTATGACCCTGGCAGGTAATGGAGTTGTAGCGTGCAATTATTTTTTTATAAATGTATTGTTGTTGGTTGCTATGCATCATTTGTGGTAAATAAAAACATTGGTTTATAAGTGCAGTATTTTTAAGTTCAATTGGTCTGGCAATTGTGTAAATAAATTTTTTTGCAGTAATGGTTTTTGTTTGATAACTGATATTGTTAAACGTTACAAGCCCTGCGGTAGCGGTTAATAGGGTACAACTGAATTTCAGTGGCGCAAAAAAACGCCCGCTATATTGCCGGGTGTAAATTTTGTATGCACTTTCTTTCATGCTCCATAATTTCCAAATCATTTCATCAGGTACTATTGCATCTGTAATATATTGCTGTTCCTGCGGCGTAAATATTTTTTCAATAAATCCTTTTCTTTTCCAGTTACTTTCGGCAGCGGCCAGTTTAATATCTACAATATCATTGCCGGTCATTTTTGGCTGAGTTTGGTGGTAATTATTTCAATAGCAGATTTTACGTTCAGCATTTTTTCCATGGATTCATTATCAATAATAATGTCGAATTCATTTTCAACATCTAATATCACATCAACAAGATTAGCGGAGTTTATTTTAAGGTCGTTCAAAAAATCGGTGTTTTCATCCATGTTCCTAAATCCTTCTTCATTCTTTACATAGGGCTTCACAATAACTTTTAATTTTTCTATCAGTTCTTCTTTGGTCATGCTTTATATTTTTTAAAAATGATACAGGCATTTACATCTCCAAAACCAAAACTGGCTTTGGCAATCACCTGCAAATTATTATTTTCTAAAAGAGTTAGGGGTATTTTTTTTGGGTTGATGATGGCTGCAATATCCGGGTGCACATCTTCGCAATTTATAGAAGGGAAAATAAAATCATGCTCTAAACATAAAATAGCAGCAATACTTTCAATAGCACCTGCAGCTCCCAAACAATGGCCCGTCATGGCTTTCAGCGAATGTATATAAGGGAAGTTGTCTGCTTTTCGATTTAAAGCCTCAGCCCAGTTATTAATTTCTGCAGCATCTTTAATGGTAGCTGTTAAGTGTCCGTTTATTAAATCAATTTCATTTGGATGAATATTGGCATTTTCAACCGCAGCGTTAATGCAACGTTGCACGGCTACATTATTTGGTGCCGTCATGCTGCCTGTGCCACGCTGGCCACCTGCATTAATTGCTGCGCCAGAAATTTCTCCATAAATTTTTGCACCTCTTTCCAAAGCACTCTCTAAACTTTCCAATAACATTGCACCGGCGCCACTGCCCGGCACAAAGCCGCTGGCAGTTGCACTCATCGGGCGTGATGCTTTTTCCGGAGCATCATTGTGTTTATAACTCATTACTTTCATAGCATCAAAGCCACCCCAAATATACGGGCCATCATCGCTGCATCCCCCAACCAGCATGCGTTTTGCTTTGCCCATCTGTATTCTTTCAAAACCCATTATTATTGCTTCGGTGCCAGTGCAACAAGCCGATGAATTGCTGGTTACCAAATTTCCCAAGCCAAGTATGCCACCTATATAAGCCGATACGCCACTAACCATGGTTTGCGATACTGCCGTGCTACCCAACATTTTTACATGGCCTGCATCTATCTTGTAAAATGATTCCCGCAGTTTTTCAACGCTGGAACTTCCGGTGCCAAAAACGGTGCCGCTGTCCCAATCTGCATCACTGTTTTCATTGATGGGCAGGCCTGCATCTTTCCATGCATCCATACCTGCAATGCAGCCATACAAAATACCGTTGCTGTTAAAATTTTTTAATTGAAGAGGGGAAAGATATTGTTGTTTTATTTCTTCAGACACTTGCGGAATACCACCGATGCAACACGAAAAATTAAGCTGTTTAAGTTGCTGAATAAAACGTATGCCGGAGATACCTTCTTTTATGGCTTTGGTAAAGGCAGAAATGCCAACGCCATTCGGCGAAGCCACGCCCATACCCGTTATTACAACCCTGCTATACACACTTTTTTGATTTTAATATGCCGGAAATATTACCACTGCAAACAACTTTACCTGCACTGTTTTTCATCTCCACATCGCAACTGAGTTTACCAAATCTAAAATATTTTTTTTGAGAAGAGACGGTAACTTTTTCGCCAGGGAAAACCGGTGCATGAAAATTAACTTCCACCGAGGTAAGCGCTATATCAGGCATAGAAGCAGCGGCTGCAATTTTCTCCTGCCCCAGATAAATGCCCAGTGTAATAACAGCTATTTGCGCCATGGTTTCCGTAAGAATTACACCAGGCGTTATGGGGCAATTTTTAAAATGTCCCTGGTAAAAATATTCGTCTGTTTTAAACGTATAACTGCCTGTAGCTCCATCTTCAGATACTTCATCCAATTCATCAACAAATAAAAAGGGTGGTGAATAGGGTAGTAAGTTTAGTATTTCTTTTGTTGTCATTGTTTAATTGATATGTTCTCCTCCGTCGGCAATAATGATGGTTCCGTTTATCCAGGCGGCTTCATCTTTGCACAAAAGATACAGCACATTTGCCACATCCTCGGGAGTTGTTAATTTTTTAAAAGGGTTTCGTTTCATTGCCGCTTCTTCCAGTTGTTCATGTCCGGGAATCATCCTGAATGAAAAAGTGTTTGTAACACCTGCCTGTATGCAATTTGCCCTTATGCCATATGGAGCAAATTCCAATGCAATGTTCCTGGTAATTGCTTCCAGCGCAGCTTTGGCGGCAGATACGGCAGCATAGGTTTTAAAAGCTTTCCGGTTTCCTTCGCTGGTAAAACTGATAACCCTAGCATCGGCTGCAAATAATTTTTTTTCAAAAAGCAGCTTGGTCCAATCGTATAAACTTATGGCCATTGACTCAAGCGTTAAATGAAAATCATCATTTTGCAAAGCCGCATTTTCATCTGCAATCATCGGTTTTAAATTTCCCTTGGCAATGCTGTGGAGCAGCAATCTTATTTTTCCTGCCTGGCCCAGTTTTTCCTGTATATCACTTATAATGCTTTCTCTTTTTTCAGCCGACATGGCATCTTTATTAAAAGAAATAAGGTCAACACCCGTTGCTTTTATAGCATCAAATTCCTGCTCAATACTTACAACATCGGCCCTGGTACTGCGATACACAATGATAATATTACAACCATGTGCTGCCAGTTTTTTGGCAGATGCCAGACCCAAGCCTGCCGAACCACCCAAAATGAGTGCCCAGTAATTTTTATTTTCAAATTCTTTTACCATTGTAATAAAATACTTTGTGCCGAAAAGCCGGGGCCAAAACTAAGCATTAGACCCTTATCTCCTTTTGCAATATCTTTTTCCAGAAACCTTTCTAAAACATAAAGTACGGTTACGCTGCTCATATTTCCATATTGTTTTAAAACTTCTCTGGTGTCGTTAATATTTTTTCCCAACGAGCCAAACAACTCTTCCACAGTGTGTACAATTTTTCTGCCGCCGGGATGAAAAATAAGATGATCTACTGCTTCAATATTTGTATTATTTTTTTCAAGAAAAGGATGCACAATTTTTGGAAAATGTGCCGAAATAGTTTCAGGCACAGTTTCATCCAATATCATCTGCAGGCCATTGTTGGTGAGTTTAAAACCCATCATGTATTCTGCATCATAAAAGTGATACATTTCTTCTGCAATAATTTCCGGACCTTCATCTTCGGGGCATGATGATAACAAAATAGCAGCAGCACCATCCCCAAAAATAGCAGCACTTACTGCATTGGCCATTGTAAAATCATTCAACTGAAAAGTAGCAGTGGGCGATTCAACTGCAACCACCGCCGCTTTTTTACCAGGGTTGGCTTTTAAAAAATTTTTTGCATAAATGATGCCCGAAACGCCAGCCGCACAGCCCATTTCGGTAACCGGCAGGCGCACAATATCCTGTTTCATTTTTAATTTGTTCACCAGGTATGCATCAATTGAGGGTATCATAATGCCGGTACAACTTACGGTTATCAGGTAATCAATTTCATCAGCTTTCCAGCCGGCTTTATCCAATGCTTTTTGTAAAGATTGCTCCGCCAGTTTTGTGCATTCACGAACGTAGATATCATTTTTCTGCTCAAACGAAGTACTTGTAAAAACTTCTTCAGGACTCATAATAGAGTACCTTTTATCTACACCTGCATTGCCAAAAATCTTTATCACTTTTCTTATAAATCTTTCATCCTGCCCTGCAAGCCAGGTTTCTACCAATGGCACAATATCTGCGGTTTCACGTGAGTAAGGTGGTAATTGCTTTGCTACTGATTTTATTTTTACGCTCATACTTTTTTTATTATCCATTGATACCTGAAAGCCCATTTCCAATGGATGGTACTCACCGAATCTTTTAATTTTTTACTGATAGCATTTAATTCATTTTTTTTAAATCCGCGTAAAACAGAAATGGCTCCATCTTTTTTTACCATTGAATTATTTATGAAAAAGCTTAAGCCTTTAAAAAGATAATAAGCCACACTGCTCCTGTGCAGATCGTTAACCACAATACCTATCCTTACATTTTTTACAATTGAAATCAACAGGTCTTCAATTTGCTGATTGGTAAAATGGTGAAGAAACAGGGTTGTAATAGCTATATCAAAGGTTATGCCCGAAAATTCATCACCCAATATATCCATTTTAATGTAGCTTATTTCAGGATAGTTTTCTGAAAGCTTGCGGGCATAATTTACTGTAAATTCATTTGCATCAATGCCAATCAACTTAAAAATAAAATTATTTCTTCTTCCATAATCAGCCACAGCCCTCAACATATCTCCACTACCACATCCCATATCAACAAGGGTAATAACAGCATCTTTTGACTCAGTTTTCAATAAAGTTTTCAATCCACTGATAGTTGCCTGATTGCCGCCCAGCCGTTTGTTTATAGCCGCAATATTATCCAGCGCTTTACGCAGCATTTCTCCTTCCATAGATAAATTATCCATTATTTCTTCTTCTGTACTGCGGTATTTTGTATTTACAAACACGTTTAATTTTTTCTGATGGGGAAAATAGTCAGCAATATTCTAACCAATTTTTCATAAAGTAGATACGTTTAAAGGCTTGCCGTGGGTTTTTTTTATAATTGCGGGCAGTAACCCCGGTACATGTGTAAGGCCATACATGATTGCTCTTGTAAGATTGTCTTTACCAAAAAGGGATTGCAGCATTCTGCCGGTGGTTATTCTTTTTTTAAATGCCTTGTTCCATTGCAGGTTGTAGGCTGCTTCCAGATCTTCTCTCGTTTTTATTTTTTTCTCAAAATAATCAATCACCAGTTCGGTAGCTATTTTTGCACTGTGTATAGCCATGGCCATACCGTTGCCACATAAAGGGTGTATCATGCCGGCCGCATCGCCACACATAAGTATGTGATTCTGCATGGTTGTTTTATCTGAAAAAGAAATCTGGCTAATGGTTAATGGTTGCTCAAAAACGGGGGTGCAGTTTTCAAAAATATTTTTTAAATGCAGATTTTTGTAAAGCACTTCTTTATTAAAGGCATCAATATTTTTGTACTGCTGAAAACTATTGTAATTGGCAAGATAGCAAACATTGATATTCCCATTTTCAACCTGCGATACGCCACAGTAGCCACCTTTAAAGTTGTGCAAGGCTACCAGATCATCGGGAAAATTGCCCTGCATGTGCATTTTTACGCCCACAAAAGGGGATTTGTTTTTTATAAAATCTCTGTTAAGCGTAATGTCCAGATTGCTTCTCTTGCCAAATGCACCAATTATTATTTTTGCAGATAATGTTGTTCCTTGTTTGGTTGTTACCCTGAAAATATCATTTTTAAAATGCACATCCAAAACTGTATCCTGAATGATGCTGCAATTATTTTGCACTGCTTTTTGAAATAGAAAATTATCGAGTGTAAAACGGCTTACACCAAAGCCGCCGAGCGGCAGTGTTGTTTCAATTATTTTTCCACGGGTGGTGCTTAATTGAAAACGTGAAATTTTTTTTGCACCTGTCAGCATTGGATCTGCATCAAGATATTGCAGGTAAGGCAACACTTCGTTGGAGATATATTCGCCGCAAACTTTGTGTTTTGGATACTCGTTTTTTTCTATCAATGTTACCTGTAATCCCGCTTTAGATAAATGTATAGCGCTTACCAGTCCGGCCAGGCCGCCGCCAATAATAATTATATCTGCTGAATGTTTTTGCAATGCCGGGTTATTTGTAAATGATTTTATAATAATGGCATCAAAGATAGTGATACTTTAAGGATGGGGTTTTACTGCATGTGGTAAACAAAAAAACACCTGGTTCATTTTGTGGCAAACTTTCAGTTAAGTTAAAAAACTGTAAAAAAAGTACTTTGTCATGTACGCGACAAAATCAGCTGGAGCAGCGTTTTACTTTTATATTCTAAAATATTTTTTATGAAAGCATTTTACATTTTATTATTTGTAGCAGGTTTATTTGTGGCAGGTTGCAAAAAGGAAATTATCCCTGCATATGGCAATGAGATTATTACGCCACCGGCAGATACACAAACAGTTGTTTTATATACCGGTACTTTAATTGGAGGCGAATTTGGCGACAAAGCCAGGGGAAATGTGAGTATTGAAAAAGCGGGTTCAAAATACTACCTGGTATTTAAAAATTTCTCATCGTACAACGGCCCTGATTTGCATGTTTATTTTTCAAAAACAATTGGTAATAATGCAATGCCACCTGTTGATTACAAAGATTTGGGATTTTTAAAATACCTAAACGGATCATTTAATTATGAGTTAGCAACCAAACCGGATGTTGACACCTATAAATATGTAATTATCTGGTGCGCCCAATACCGTATTCAGTTTGGTTATACCCAATTAAAATAAATGTAAACACATGAAACAGATTTTCATCACATCTATCTTTACTGTATTTCTTTTTAATACAGCAGCAGCACAAAAAAGGAAAAGGCCTGTTGATAATTTTGCAGAACTTACCGGTGCTATCGGTTCATCGCAGGGTAGCGGTTCATTGGCTTATGTTTACAACTGGAAATTTGGAAAACGTAAGAGGCTGGAGATCGGACCCGGTTTTAGTTTTACCAGTTACTTTGCAAAAAGCCAGTATTTTAAAACCGCTCCTGCTAAATTAACAAGTGGCAAAACCGGCCCAGGTGTTTTTTTTGCAGATGATATTTTGCCAAATATTGATTCTGTGTTGTTTCCAAAAGCGCAGGTAAATGCGCTGAACCTATCGCTTAATTTTGGCTATAACTTCACAAAAAAAATATCTGTTGGCCTGAATATTGATTTAATTGGTTTTAGTTTTGGAAAAAAACAAAGTGGCATTTATTATGGTAATAATTTTGCAACGGGTGTTCCGGTAACGGCTAAGCCAACCGGATTTAATATTTTTCTGGTAAGCGATAACGATAAAGGATCGTTAAACAGCGAATTTTTTGTAAAGTACAAATGGAACGATACCTGGGCTGTAAAAGCTGGATTTCAGTTTTTGTTTGCGGAATATACAACAGATAACGATGTACAAACTACCCCTGGCGGCGATAAAAATGACAGGTTTCGCAAAAAGATGTGGGGAGGAGCGATTGGAGTAACCTATAATTTAGCTAGCTTTAAAAAACGAAAGTGATAATTATAAACAAGCCATCATGAAAAAAATATTTTTTTTACTCTTCTTTTTCTTCATTTATTCAAATTGTATAAATGCACAGTCATCTTTAACTCCGGTTGATGCAGAGAGTAATGTGAAATTTGTAATTAAAAATTTCGGCATAAAAACAAATGGCAATTTTAAAGGCTTGAAAGGCAATGTTAAATTTTATCCGGCAAATTTGCCAGCATCTTCATTTGATGTAACCATTGATGCCGGCACCATTGATACCGATAACGACAGCCGTGACGAGCATTTGCGTAAACCAGAATATTTTGATGCCGCAACAAATAAAACCATTCAGTTTAAGAGTACAAAAATTGCACTGTCTAAAGTTGCAGGCAGGTTTTATATGTTTGGTAATTTAACCATTAAGGGCGTTACAAAGCCTGTGGAGTTTGGGTTTGCAGCAAAACAAAAAAATGGCGGTTATGTATTTGATGGCGAATTTAAAATTAACAGAAGAGATTTTGGCGTGGGCGGCAGCAGTGTCTCCTTGTCGGATAATTTAACGGTTTCTTTATCGGTTTATGCAAAGTAATCTATAGCCGTTTTAAGAATTTTTTTATTATTGGTATTGGCTCTGGCCGTTATCTTTGTGCCATGCCAAAATTACTCCGTGTTTTTTTATGGGGGCTACTCATCAGTTTCCTGGGGTCGTTGCCGTTGGGCACATTAAATGTGGCGGCCATGCAAATCGGTATTCAGGAAAGTATTACCAATGCAATTTATTTTTCCTTTGGATCTTTATTGGTTGAAATGATTTATGTACGCTTATCGCTTGTAGGTGTTGATTGGATTCGCAAACAGGAAAAGCTGATGAAGGCGATGGAATGGTTTACACTCATCATTATTATTGCTTTGGCTGTGGGCAGTTTTATAGCGGCAGCCAAAGAGGGCGGCGACGGAAAAAACGTGTTGCTGCAAAATAATATGCACCGTTTTTTACTGGGTATGTTTATGTGTGCCATCAACCCGGTGCAAATACCATTTTGGTTTGGCTGGAGTACGGTGTTGTTTACTAAAAAATTTTTGGAGCCCGTAAAAACACAATACAATATTTACATTGTTGGCATTGGTTTGGGCACACTGGCCGGTAATTGTGTTTTTATTTTTGGGGGGAAGTGGCTGGTGCAAAGAATTGGCAACAGCCAGCAATATCTTAATTGGGTGATAGGTGGCATTTTTGCTTTAACGGCTTTAATACAGGCTATTAAAATGATACGGCATAAAGATGCCATACATAAATTTACACACCCCGAGGAAGAAAATCCGGTTTAATCAACAACAAATAATGTGCATCCATTTTCTGATCTGCTGCGGTGTGCATTGCTGTTGTCGCCAACATGATAGCTCATGCCAGCCGATAAAATAAATGTTCTTCCGTCTTCCAGTTCTGTTATCATTTGTCCGCTGATGCAGTAAATGATATGTCCCTTATTGCACCAATGATCGGCGAAAAAACCGGCTGAATATTCAACCATGCGCATTCTGATATCGCCCATGTTAAAAATTTTCCAGTAAGCCATGCCGGTTGTTCCTGCGTGTTCTTCGGTTTCAATAACAGCCCAGTCGAGTGTTTGAAAAGGGAATGATTTTATTTCCATGTTATATTTATTATCAAATCAAATTTGCAATATTACTTTCAGAGAAAAAATATTTAATGACTAAGATAATTAGTATTTTCGTTGCCCGATGAATTATGCAATTGTAGATATTGAAACAACTGGTGGCCATGCTTCGGCAAATGGCATTACTGAGATATCTGTATTTGTGCATGATGGCCAAAGGTTGATAAAACATTTTGAAACGCTTATCAATCCACGGCAACTTATTCCAAAATTTATTACATCGCTAACCGGTATTGATAATGCGATGGTTGCAGATGCGCCTGCTTTTGATGAAATTGCCGATGTGCTTTTTGAAATTTTAAATGAAAACATTTTTGTTGCCCATAATGTAAATTTTGATTACTCTTTTGTAAAACATCAGCTAAAACAATCTGGCTACGATTTAACTGCAAAAAAATTATGCACCGTAAGGCTTGGAAGAAAAGTTTTTCCTGGTTTGCCTTCTTACAGTCTGGGAAACCTTTGCCGATCTTTAAAAATACCAATTGAAAACAGACACCGGGCCGGTGGCGATGCAAAAGCAACAGTTAAACTGTTTGAACATATGCTGGCAAATGGTTCTCAAACTCACATTGATTTAATGCTAAAACGTACATCTGCAGAGCATTGGCTGCCGATGAACCTGGATAAACAGGTTATTGATAAACTGCCTGCAAGGCCAGGCGTTTACTATTTTCACAACAGCAAAGACAAAGTAATTTATGTTGGCAAAGCCATCAACCTTAAAAAAAGAGTGACCAGCCATTTTACGCATAATAATCCTGATTTAAAACGGCAAAATTTTATCCGCAATATTTATAAAGTCTCTTACAAACAATGTGCAACAGAGTTGGAGGCGATTGTATTTGAAAGCACCGAAATAAAAAGATTGTGGCCACGCTACAATAAAAGTCAGAAACAACCGGCGGTAAAATATGCTTTGTATTCTTTTGAAGATAACCGGGGATACATAAGATTGGCCATTGATAAAAAGAAAAAAAACCTGCCGCATTTATACAATTTTAATTTGCTGAACGAAGGTTTGGTATTGATAAAAAAAATGGTAGAAGAATTTAACCTGGATGCCCGGTTATGTTTTATTGATAAAACGCCTTACTCCAAACCAGAAGTTGAGGCATTGGAACTACCGGGAGTTTACAACCTTAAAATTAAAAATGCACTGGATGCTTTGTCTGTAAACCTGCCAACATTTGCATTGGTTGATGAAGGTATTAAGGAAGATGAAAAATTATGTTTACTGATAGAGCGTGGAAGTTTCTGGGGCATGGGTTACCTGCCAAAATCCTTTGCCATCAGCAGTTCGGGCGATTTGAAGGCTGTGCTTAATCCTTATGCTGATAACGATTATATCCGCAGTAATATATACTCATTTGCCGAGGCAAATCCGCATAAAAGAATACAGTTGTTGTAATAATTTTTTGTATTTCCCAGTAAGGTACTAAGTCACAAAGCACACAAAGAACTATTAATTTATCTTCAAAATATCTTTGTGTGATTAGTGTTTGTGTCTAAAAATTTCTGTGTAGCAGAAAAAATCCTATTAAGCTGTGGTATCTTTTTACCTTCTGCAAAGTATTAATTCTCTCCGGAATTTTTTTTGCCACAGATTGCACAAATAAATACAATTGATTTTCTTTTCTGTGTTTCTGAGCTTCTGTGCCAAGCCCAAAGTTGCGCAGCAACTTCACTTTGTGCCTTTGCGCCTTTGTGGGATATCTTCTTTTGGTAAGTTACTCGGTTAAGCCGCTTCATCCATATCGCTTTTGTATCTTTACAACCAATAATTACGTCTCTTGCAAAAAGCATTATACAATTTAAAAATTCAGAAACGCATTGCGGTTCTTTCTATTTTATTATTAATTGGTAAAACGGTTGCCTGGTATTTAACCGGATCGGTTGCTATTTTAACCGATGCATTTGAAAGTATAGTAAATGTGGTTGCCGGGTTGATAGGTGTTTACAGTTTGTATGTATCTGCAAAGCCACGTGATCAGGATCATCCATACGGGCATGGTAAGGCAGAGTTTATTTCTGCTGCTGTTGAAGGCACTTTAATTACTATTGCGGGTTTTATTATCATTTACGAGGCTTTCAACAATCTTGTTCATCCGCATACCATAAAAAAATTAGACTACGGAATTGTGTTGGTTGCTATAACCGGGCTTCTCAATTATTTTGCAGGTTCTTTCTGTATTAAAACCGGTAAAAAAAATAATTCGATGGCATTGGTATCAACCGGTAAACACCTGCAAACAGATACCTGGAGTACTTTGGGAATTGTGGTAGGCTTGATTTTGATTTTAATTACCGATCTGCTTTGGATTGATAGTGCTGTTGCTATTGCCTTTTCACTCTTTATTATTTTTACAGGCTATAAAATTTTGAGGAGTTCACTAGCTGGTATTATGGATGAGGCTGATACAACCCTGCTAAAAAAAATGGTGGAAATGCTGAATGCAAACCGGCGGGAAAACTGGATAGACCTGCACAACCTGCGTATTATAAAATATGGCAGCACCATTCACCTTGATTGCCATCTTACTGTGCCCTGGTATTTAAATGTGCATGAAGCACACAAAGAAATTGATGAGCTATCTAACTTAGTTAAAAACGAATATGGCGAATCGGTTGAACTGTTTGTACATTCAGATGGCTGCCTCGATTTCTCCTGTAAAATCTGCACAAAAACAGATTGCCCTGTTCGTAAACATGCTTTTGAAAAGAAGGTTGAATGGACGATGGAGAATATCAGCAGCAATCATAAGCACCATGCATAAAATACAATATTGAATTTGTAAATGTTGAATATCGAATGTATTTCTACTTTTTAGGTTTTAATACTTTAGCAGTCACTTTACATTCTCAATTCGCTATTCGCACATTCGATATTCTTAATGCATTTCAAATAGTTTTGCAACACCAAATGCAGCAGCAGCAGCCAATGCGCCAATAAGTGTTACTTTTAGTGCACCCCAAAGTGGATTAACACCAGTTATTTTGCTTTTAAAAAAACCAAAAACAAAAAGACAGATTAAAGTAGCAATAAGCGATATTTTAAGTGCTTCAATAGAATCATCAATAAAAAAATACGGGCTAAGCGGAATGATACCACCTACGATATAAGACAATCCAATGTTCAAAGCACTTTTGGTTGCACGTTTCGGATCAGGTTTATCCAAACCCAACTCATACTTCATCATAAAATCAACCCAGCGATCTTTATCCTGTGCAATTTCATCGGTTGCCTGTTGTTGCAAAGCCGGACTTAATCCAATGTTGGCAAAAAATTCTTTGGTTTCCTCAATCTCTTTGTGGCGCAGGTTTTCCACTTCATTGTATTCCCGTTTTACTTCGCTGCGGTAGTGATCCTGTTCTGTTTTTCCGGCAAGATAACCACCCAAACCCATGGCAATACTGCCTGCCGCAATTTCGGCAATACCAGCAATTACAATAATGCTGCTTGTATCAACAGCACCGCTTAAACCCGCCGCCAGTGCAAAAGGTACCGTAAGGCCATCACTCATACCAATAACCACATCTCTTAATAGGTCGCTGCTTTTTAAATGAGATTCTATGTGGTCGTGATGTAGATGGGTATCCAATTTAGTGAATATTGGTTGGGAAGATTGTTTATTTTAAGGCAGATAAAATTTTATCAATTTGCTCATCTTTTTTTGCTAATTGGTCCCTCAAAAATGATATTTCTTCTTTTTGTTCATAATATAAATTCTGTAGGTTGCCATTAAAAATACCACCATTTTCAACTTTGGTATTGTTTATTTTTATTACAATTGGTTCATCAGACATTAATTCTGTGGGAGTTACTTCCAATATTGCTGATAGTTTAATTATTTCTTCTTCTTTAATTTTTGTTTTCCCCGTTTCCATTTGGCTATAAGCATTTTGTGATTTACCTAACTCGCTTGCCATAAACTCCTGACTATAATTTCTGAATTCTCTTAGTTTTTTTAGGTTCTGGTGTATCATAAATTGATATTTTATGTAAAGTAAACAAAATTTGGATAAAGTATCTATTAATGGGTTAGGATTTTTATTTATTTGTAATTTTCTTTGTTTTGTAATACTTCAAATTTGGTAGGTCAGTCAAAATTCATAAAAATGAAACATTATTTCTTTTTAATTACCTTTTTTTTAATTACTGAAACTGCTGAATGCCAGATAAGATTTTCTCAATTTTATTCATCTCCTTTATTAATTAATCCTGCCAATACAGGGCGGTATAATAAAAGCTATCGAATTGGTGGTGCTTTTAGACGAGAAGTAAATGCGCAGGAAAAAATTTATACCCAAAGCACTACATTTTTCGATTCGAAAATTTTAAATAAGATAGCACCTGAGAACGACTGTTTTGCAATTGGTATTTTAGGGCTTTCCGAAATTAGCCAAACAGAGGGAATTAAAAACACTTATTTAGCAATTTCACTTGCCTACCAAAAAGCACTTGATGATGAGGGTAAGCAACAACTTGGCATTGGCTTTCAAACAACTTTTGCACGAAGGCAACTAAAAAAACCAACCCTGGTGTTTGAAGATCAGCTTTTATCCTGGATTAACTCTGGCTATGCAATTAATATTTTTCAGCTCAATGATGTAGATTTTACATATACCGATCTTAACGCAGGTTTAATTTATCAGGGTAGGTTTAATTCAAACAATTTTTTTACTGCCGGAGTTTCTATGTATCATATTACAAAACCAAACCGTGTTTTTCAGGGAGGAGAATTTAACCTGCCCCGGCAGATTTGGACTCATGTAGGCTGGGAAAAAACAATCTCTGATGAGAAAAAACTGTATGCAGCATTTCTGATGAGTTATTCAAATAAATCAGTTAATGACTTATTTGGCGGTTTAAACTTTCAGCTTAAGTTAAACAGAAATAATCAATTTCTTTTAGGGGCATGGTTAAGAAATACTGTTATCAGAGGAACTTCAATAATACCAACTGCTGGTTTAAATTTTGGTGGGTTTACTTTAAATACTTCGTATGATATTAACATCACTACAAAAAATACCAATCAAAAAGGAGCAATTGAAATCTCTTTAATTTATAAAGGAGCGAATACAAGAGAACGGTTTTTAGAAGACAAGTTTATAAAATTTTAATGTTAATAGTTGTTATCCAGTGTTTTTGAAAAATCAAATACTAACAATTTTTTAAACCAAAAATTTCACTTATGAAACTTTTATTTACCTGTATGCTAAGCATACTTTGCTTTTTTGTTAAGGCAGATGATTTTATAGTGGGCAACAAATCTGTAACGCCCGGAGCAGTAGAAACTTACACAGCTAATTGGCCAAGCTGGGGCAGTATTTATGAAAATTATGCAAATGTTACTTGGACAGTGTATCTGGGGACTGTTTTATCTTCTGATAAACATACGGTAACTATTCAATGGGATAATATTCCAGCCTGGGAAAACGCAACGGGTTCTATTGAAGTTTATGAAGATTTAGGTAGCCAAACCGGATTTGCAAATGTTGATATTGTAAATTTTGTTGAAGGCATTTTAGAAACATGTAGCGGTGTTTTAGGACCAGCGGCAATTTATGAAGATTTTGGAACTGGTTTTAATCCCGGACCAGCTTTACCTCCAGGGACGATAACTTATCCTTATATTCCAATTTGCAACCTCCAGCCAGGATATTACACTATATCAAACAATACTGTGGGGTGCAATGGCAATTGGTTAGGGTTAATTCAAGATCACACTCCCGGTGATGTAAATGGTTATATGTTGATGGTTGATGGTGATGAAAATCGAGGAGAGGTATATAGAACCACCGCAACAGGCTTAACTCAAGCCTTTGGTTATGAATTTTCAGTTTACGTAGCAAATTTAGCAAACTATCCATCTTTTGAACGACCTCGACTTCAATTTGAAATATATGACTTGTCAAATAATTTAATTCAACAAAGTGGCTCTTATCGAATAGAGTATGACCCATCTGATCCATGGAAAAAAATATCTTTTTTGTTCAATCTTCCCAGTGGTATTACCGCTGTACAAATTATCCTTATAAACAAAAATAATGATGGGCAGGGGAATGATTTTTGTGTTGATGACATTTCATTTGCACCCTGTTATCCGCCAATACTTGCCTCATTTTCTCCCACTACTATCGACGTTAAATCATATACATGCAATAGTGGTACAGTTAACATATACTCCCGTTGGCCAACGCCAACAATTCCATATGCAAACCCAGGCTTCAAATGGCAAAAAAGTACCAATGGGGGAAATTGGATTGATATTCCAAGTGCAACTACTATGAATTATGTAAGAACAGAGAGCGTGGCCGGTCTATACGAATACAGAATGTACGCTTATAATATTTCAAACCCAACACAATTTGTATTATCAAATGTTATAACCTATTATGTACAAAAAATGGTGGTTGATGCAAAGACTTATCGTGTTTATAACTGTAATCCATCTGCCGTTCAATTAATACCAACTTATAATCTACAATATCGTGATCCTAGCATAACAAATCTAAACTATACATTCACATGGTCACCAGCAACTTACCTTAGTAGTACAAGTGATGAAAAGCCAACAATATTATTACCACCTCAAACTCCACCTGCTGTAAATGCACCAGCGCAAACCCCTATATCTTATCCATACACTTTAACTGTAGCAAATACAAATTATGCAGGTTGTATAGGTTCTAACAATCAAACTGTTTTGCACCATAACCCAAGAAAAGTTGCCATCCCAAATGCATTTATACCTTCTTCTAATCCTCCTAATAATGTATTCAGACCAATAAACTTAGAAGATTATTCAGGAGGAGAATTTTGGATTTGGAACCGTTGGGGGAACCTGGTTTTTTACTCTACAGGCCCAACCGCTGCCAGTTACTCTTGGAATGGAAGATATGGCGGGCAACCAGCCGACCCGGGTACTTATACATGGCGTGTGGCTATACCTGGCTGCCCTTATAATATTATTAATGGTGGTTGTGGGGGATGTAATAATCCTTATGGTAATGTTCAATTTATTAGATAAATAAGTTTCTTTTAAAAAGAAACATTTTATAATTTTACTTGCAAATATTTCTACGCTCTCAGAAATATTTGCAAGTAAATAACCAAAAAAATGAAACAGATAATATGTAGCACCTGGTTTGCTTTGATTTCTCTTATCGTATCCGCACAAAATGAAAAAATAGAAACAGATCGTCCAGGAAAAACCATTAGCCCTGTTACGGTTCTCAAAAAATGGATGCAGTTTGAGAGCGGCTTTACAATACAAACTGAAAAAGTTAATGTTCCCAAAAAAGATCTTTATGTACAGCATCCATTTTTATTAACAAAATACGGACTTGGAAAGCGAATTGAAATAAGATTAATATCAGAATTTGCAACAATTAAAGAAAAAAATGTAAATGGCAATACAAGTCGTACTGGTTTAAATAGTATTCAATTAGGAGGGAAATTAAATTTTTTAAAGGGAAAAGGATTTAGTCCAAGAGTTTCTTTAATTGCACATTATGATTTTCGAAGGTTCCGTACTATGTACAAAAGCAGAGACACAATTGATGGTGCAAATTTTAGGGTTGCTTTTCAGCATACCTTTTCTGAAAATATTTTTTTGTCTTATAATGTAGGTATAGAATGGAAAACATTTGATACACGTAATCCTACTTATTTATTCAGCTTTTCGCCAAGGTTAAACATAACTGAAAATTGGTTTGCCTTTATTGAAATTTTTGGATTTATATGGAAAAATGATAGTCCAGAAAATAGTATTGATTTTGGTTTTGCTTATTATCTAAGTAATAATTTTAAAATTGATGCTTCTGCTGGTTTTGGTTTAAATAAAAAAGCACCTGATAATTTTTATTCAATTGGAGCATCTTTTAGGTTAAAAACAACAAAAGGTAATTGATTCTTTTAAGGAAGTCAAGCTTTAAAAGTTTGACTTCCTTATTTAGAGTTGCTTCAAACTCCTCTCAATTATCCCCACACACTCCATCACCTGTTCTTTATTGATTACAAGCGGTGGTGCAAAACGTATCTTATCGCCATGCGTTGGTTTTGCCAGCAGGCCGTTTTCTTTTAGTAACAAACAAAGATCCCATGCAGCATCGGGGTTTGTATGTTTAATAACAATGGCATTTAACAATCCTTTACCACGTACAATGGATATAAAAGGCGAATTCAGTTTCTCTATTTCGCTGCGCAATAAATTACCCATTGCTTCTGCGTTGGCAGATAAGTTTTCATCTTTTAAAACCTGCAAGGCAGTTATGGCAACGGCACATGCAAGCGGATTGCCGCCATAAGTGCTGCCATGTTCACCAGGCTTTATCGTCATCATAATTTCATCATCGCAAAGCACCGCACTAACCGGCAACACACCGCCGCTTAAGGCTTTGCCCAGGATTAACACATCGGGCCGCACATTTTCATGATCGCATGCCAGCATTTTACCTGTACGTGCAAGGCCGGTTTGTATTTCATCGGCCACCATTAAAACATTATACTCATTGCAAAGATTACGTACACTGCTGTAGTAACCAGCATCAGGCACAACCACCCCAGCTTCGCCCTGTATGGGTTCAAATAAAAAAGCAGCAACATTTTTATCCTGAAAGGCTTTTTCAAGCGCAGCTAAATCATTGTGTGGGATAGATTTGTAGCCGGAAATAAACGGACCAAAATTATTTTTTGCAGAAGGATCGCTGCTGAAAGAAATAACATTTACCGTTCTGCCATGAAAATTTCCATCGCACACAATAATTTTTGCGTGATCTGGCGCAATGCCTTTTACCTCATAAGCCCATTTGCGGCAGAGTTTTATGGCTGTTTCTACGGCTTCCACACCGGTGTTCATGGGTAAAACTTTATCGTAGCCGAAATATTCAGTAATGTATTTTTCATATTCGCCCAATAAATTACTGTGAAAAGCACGTGATGTTAATGTAAGTTTTTGTGCCTGCTCAACCAATGCTGCAATAATTTTTGGGTGGCAGTGTCCCTGGTTAACGGCAGAGTAGCCGCTTAAAAAATCGTAGTAACGTTTGCCATCAACATCGTATAAAAAAACGCCTTCGCCGCGGTTTAACACAACGGGTAATGGATGATAATTATGTGCACCATATTTTTCTTCCAGTTCTAGATATTGTTGTGCGTTTGCTGATAAAGCTATAGTTGAATTCATAACTTAAAGTTGGGAATTTTAAAAAGTTGAAAAGGTTTAAAAAGTTGAATACACAGAGTACTGTTCCTTCCGCCAGTTGGCGGAGCGGTTAGGAAGGGTTTTTAAGCTCGATGATTGAGTAAATCGAGATTGCTGCGGAGGAAAGAAGATATGTTTAACAGCGTGTTAATGATGATTAATTTTTGTGCAAGATATACTAATTTATTGTTTTAATAAAATAGTTGCTGTGTTTTAATGAGACTGCGCCTGCGTTTGATTCAAAAATTCCAAACACCGTACTGCCGCTTCCACTCATAGCAGCATAAATTGCTCCCTGTTGATACAGCGTTTCTTTAATTTCTTTTACCTGCGGATGAGCAGCAAAAACTGCCGTTTCAAAATCATTTTTTAATTCAGCCTTCCAGGTTTCAATAGTTTGCAGCACAATTTCTTTAACTGATTTTTTGGGCAGGGAAGGACTAATATTTGAAAATGCCCAACGGGTATTTACATGAATGCCGGGATTAACTAAAACAATTTTGTAAGCAGATAAATCAACTTTTATTTCTTCCAGCAATTCTCCACGGCCTGTTGCAAAGCAGGGTTTGTTGATGATGAAAAAAGGGCAATCGCTGCCGAGCAGTAAAGAATAGTTTAGGAGTTTAGAAGTTGAGAGGTTTAATTTGAATTTATCATTCAACATTTGCAGCATAAAAGAAGCATCGGCAGAACCGCCGCCCAGTCCGGCTCCCATGGGTATGGCTTTATGCAAATGAATTTTTATTGCAGGTAGTTGTGTAAAATCTTTCTTTATTAAATGATATGCTTTTACGCAAAGATTATCATCTGTGTTGCCATCAACAGCCAGGCCTGTGCCTGTAAATTCAATTTCAGTTGTATTAGTTGTATTTGGAAGTAATTCCAGTGCATCTTTAAATGCAACCGGATAAAAAACAGTCTCCAGGTTGTGAAACCCATCTTCTCTTTTATCAAGAATATGTAAGCCGAGATTTATTTTGCAATTGGGAAACCGGAGCATGTTAATGGATAATGAGATAATTTATAATGGATAATGTTTTAGAATGGAAATGTATGCTAAGTATCTTAAAGTTTGCTATTGAAAAACTGCAACGAATTTGAAAAATTATCCATTATCCATTAAACAATTATCCATTACTTCTTCCTGCTTTTTATCTCATCCCGTATAGCAATGGCCCTTATATAATCTTCATGATCCAGCACTTCGGTCAACAAACCTTCCAGTTCTTCCAGCGATAATGATTTTAAATTATCGCCTCCAACTGTTTCGGTTGTAACTGTGGTGGGTGATTTTGGTTTGCCATCATCTTCCATCAGTATTCCGGCCTGTTCTAAAATATTATCATAAGTATAAATAGGGCAGCCAAAACGTACAGCCAAAGCCAAAGCATCCGATGTACGGGAATCAATTTCAACCGTATCGTTTGCTGAGCTGCAAACCAGTTTGCTGTAAAAAATTCCTTCCTGCAGATCATTTATAACCACTTCGTGCAGTTCTACATTAAAGGCCATCATAAAATTCTTCATCAGGTCGTGGGTAAGCGGCCTGCTTGGGCTCATACGTTCCAAAGCTACAGCAATAGCCTGCGCCTCAAAGCCGCCAATAACTATCGGCAGCCTGCGTAATCCGTTTAACTCGCCCAGCACAACTGCATACGAATGGGTTTGGGTAATGCTGTGCGATAAAGCCACTATTTCCAATTCTATTTTTTTCATATCCTTTCCGGGTTGTCATCATGCGTTTAGCAAACAGCAAATATAAAAAATAATGATTTCTCTACCGCTTACTTTTTTCAATCGAAAAATCATCATAAAATCGGCAACTGAAGACCAATTGAATGCAAATAATATTTTCTTAACCTTCCGGTTACAAATTGATAACATCAATCTTTGAAAATTACAGCCATAAAACTACTGAATATGAAATTATTGAACCTGTTAATGGTATGCACTGTAATTATGGCGTCGTGTAAAAAAAATGACACACCCGAATTTTTTGTTAACGAAGATCCTTCAACTTTTAAAGAAATTGGAAGTATTGGCATTGGTGGTGTTGGCGCTGCAGAAATATCTGCTTACGATCCCTTAACACAACGCTTGTTTGTGGTAAACAACAGTGCAACTAATAAAATTGATGTGTTGGATATAAAAAATCCGGCTGCTCCGGCAATGGTTTATAGTATTGCTTTATCTGCCTATGCAGGTGCAGTTAACAGTTTGGATGTAAGCAATGGCAAACTGGCTGCAGCTATTGAGGGTTTAAATAAGCAGGATAATGGCAAAGTAGTTGTTTTTAAAACCGATACTTACAGCGAAGTAAAAGTTGTTACGGTTGGTGCTTTGCCCGATATGATCAGGTTTAGCAATGATGGCAATTATTTATTAACTGCAAACGAAGGTGAACCAAGTAATGATTATACCAACGATCCGGCAGGTACAGTTTCTATTATTGAGGTAAATAATAATTATACGGTAACTACCATTGATTTTGCTGCTTTTACATCACAGCAGGCTGCTTTAAAAGCAGGCGGATTAAGGGTTTTTGGTATTGGCAATAATTTTGTAAAAGATATTGAGCCTGAGTATATAACCATTTCATCCGACTCAAAAACTGCCTGGGTTACCCTGCAGGAAAACAACGGCATTGCAAAAATTGATCTTACCTCTAAAGCTATAAGCAATATTTTTCCTTTAGGATTTAAAGATTATAACACTGCTGAAAATGCTATTGATGTAAGTGATCTGGATGGAGCCGTGGGCACGCCTGCAAAATGGCCGGTTAAAGGCATGTACATGCCTGATGCAATTTCGTTGTACGAGTTCAATGGCATACCTTATCTGTTTACTGCCAACGAAGGCGATGCAAGAGAGTACACGGCTTTAGCAGAAGCAAAAAGGGTTAAATCTTTATCGCTTGATTTAACTCTATTTCCCAATGCGGCCACTTTAAAATTAGATGCACAAATGGGCCGCCTGAATGTTACCAATACCATGGGCGATACTGATGGCGATGGCGATTTTGATGCCCTGTATTCATTTGGTGCCCGCTCTTTTAGTGTATGGAACGGCAATACAGGCGTACAGGTTTTTGATAGTAAAAATGAACTTGATAAAAAAGCCCTTGCTTTGAGTGTGTATGATGATACCCGTAGCGACGATAAATCGGTAGAGCCGGAAGGTGTTTGCATTGGAAAAGTGGGCAATAAAATGGTTGCATTTGTGGGTATGGAAAGGGTAGATGCAGTGGCCATGTATGATATAAGTAACCCTGCGGCACCGGTATTTTTGCAAATGATAAAATGTGGCGATGCACCGGAGGGCGTTTTGTTTATACCAGCAAAAGACAGTCCTACTAAAAAAAGTTTATTGATTGTAAGCAGCGAAAATGATGGGGTTGTAAAAATATTTACACCCAATACAATTTAAAAAGTATTAAAAATATCCGGCATAAAAAAACCTCCAGAGAATGGAGGTTTTTTTATGAATAGATTTTATCAGTTTACGCCTGCTTCAATTTTTTAACCGCTTCAATAATCTTCGGCATCACTTCAAAAGCATCGCCTACAATACCATAATCTGCCGCTTTAAAAAACGGAGCTTCGGGGTCTTTATTAATTACCACAATTACTTTACTGCGGTTTACACCGGCAAGATGTTGTATGGCGCCAGAAATACCAATGGCAATGTATAAGTTTGGTGCAATGGCAAGGCCTGTTTGTCCTACATGTTCGTGATGCGGCCTCCAGTCGCTATCAGCAACCGGGCGGCTGCAGGCCGTAGCTGCACCCAATAATTTTGCAAGGTCGGTAACCAATGCCCAGTTTTCCGGGCCTTTTAAACCACGTCCGCCGCTTACTACAATTTCCGCTTCGCTCAATGGAACTTCGCCAACTACTTTATCGGTTGCAGTTACCTGTACTTTTGCAGCATCAACTGTTGCTGTAAATTCGGCAACTTCTGCAGTGGCTGTTGTTGGTACAACGGTATATGAATTTGGATTTAATGCAATGATCTTAATATCAGTTGCCACCGTGATATTGGCGAAAGCCTTACCGCTGAAAACGTTTTTCTTAACCGTAAATCCGTTGCTCAAATCCGGTAGGGCAACAGCACCAGAAACCAGGCCAGCCTTAAGCCTTACACTTAAACGTGGCGCAATGGCTTTGCCATTAAAGTTATTGGAGAAGATGATTACTTTAGCATCAATGGCTTTAGCAGCATCGGCAATTATTTTTGTAAACACCTGTGCATCTACATGATCAAGTGCATCATTTTTTACGGTATGCACTTTTTTAATGCCGTAGTTGCCCAAAGTTGTTAAATCATCTGCAACATTGCCCAATACAATGGCATCGGCAGTGGTACCTAAAAGTTCGGCAACTTTTGCACCGTAACTTGCTGCTTCAAAAGATGATTTTTTAATGTGGCCTTCTGATAGATCTAAAAATATTAAAACCATGACAATGGATAATTTAATAATGGATAATTGATAATTTATTTAATTTTAAGCTTACTCGTTTTTACGCTTGCAATAAGCAATTTTAAAAGCTCCTCACAATCCTTGTTTAACGATTCGTACATTTTTTTTGTAATGAACTCTGTCGCAAAAAGCAGATCAAGCCAATACTTCGATTCATTTGCTTCCTTTAAACCAATACTCAATTTATGTACAAAGTCTTTAATGCTTTCTGCATGTTCAGCTTCTCTAACTATTGCCCCGATTGATGTTCCGCTTCTTATTAATTGCTGCGATAAAATATATTCACCATGTTCTTACTTAAGAAATTTATAAAGATTTACAATTCTTATCGCAAAATTGAAACTCTTGTCTTTTAAAATATTCTCTTTCATAATGTATAGTTTTGGTAATGAGTGATGTTATAAATTTAAAACATTATCCATTATACCATTATCAACTATCCATTAAATTGCTTTTGCTTCTTCATGTAATAATCTTACCAACTCTTCAGGATTATCTGCTGAAACTAATTTTACTCCAGCCTTTGCAGGTGGCAATTCAAAAGATGCAACGCTTGTCAGCGCATTAACCGCAACCGGCTCAACAGCAGTTAATGGTTTGCTTCTGGCACCCATAATGCCTTTCATATTAGGTATTCGTTGTTCAGCCATTCCCTTTTGGCAGCTAACCACCAGCGGTAATGCTACTTTATTGGTTTCTTCTCCACCTTCAATTTCACGGTTAATAATGGCATCCGTTCCTTCCAGTGTAAATTTAGTTGCCAGTGAAACATAGGGCAGGTCAAGCAGTTCAGCCACCATGCCGCCAATAGAAGATCCATTATAATCAATGGTTTCTTTACCGGTAAACACTAAATCGTAGCTGCCTTTTTTTGCAATTTCTGCAATTTGCGATGCAATGTAAAAACTATCATGACTATCAGCATTTACCCGGAAAGATTCATCGCCACCAAGGGCCAATGCTTTACGGATGATTGGGTCGCTGTCGGCACCTCCAACGGTAACCAAATGTATTATTGTTGCAGCATCGGCTTCCTTCAACTCAATGGCTCTTACCAGGGCATACCATTCATCGTACGGGTTGATGATCCATTGTACGCCATCTGCAGCGAATTTCGTATTGTTATCGGCGAAGGCTATTTTTGCGGTAGTATCGGGGGTTTTACTGATACAAACTAAGATCTTCATGTAGTAAAATTTTAAAAATCGGGAAATAAGTTGTTTATGCAACTAATGCAAAGATAAGTGTTGAAAAGATAAATTGATAAAAAATCAGAAAAAAATATTGTTTAATGAGCAGGATAGAAAAATTACTGGAGTACATGAAAACATCGGGCAAGGATAGTTTTCTGCAACATGCGCTGGCACTGGAGTACATTAAGATTGGCGATGATGAGCAGGCCCGCAAACTGTTTAACGAAATTTTGCTGCGGGAGCCAACTTATATTGGCTCTTACTATCACCTGGGCAAATTATTAGAGCGGGTTGGCGATTACGATAAAGCGATAAGGATATACAAACGGGGTATAGAGGAGGCACAAAAAGCAGATGATCATCATACAAAGATGGAGCTGCAGGGAGCGTTGGAGGATGTGGAGGAATAGTTTGAGGTTTGTGGTTTTTAGTTTTTGGTTCCCGGCTTTTAATCTTTAATCAGCTTCATTGGCGTCGCACTCTTGTACAGTATAACTCTATTGAACTTTTTTTGAAGCGAATGAATGGAATACTGCAGGCAGATTATTTTACACTAATTAACTAAGTTCCCCTTTAGGGGACAGGGGTATGAATCTTTTAGAAAAATTTCAGCAATACATCAAACACAAAAATCTTTTTCAACCAAAAGATAAGCTGTTGCTTGCCGTAAGCGGGGGAGTAGATAGTGTAGTGCTTTGCGAACTCTGCAAACAGGCTGGTTACGATTTTACCATTGCTCACTGCAACTTTCAATTGCGTGGAGATGAAAGCGAACGTGATGAAGCGTTTGTAAAAGAACTTGGTAAAAAATATGATGTTGAAGTACAGGTTAAAAAATTCGACACACAAACATTTGCAACCGAAAATAAACTCAGCATACAGGTTGCCGCCAGGGAATTGCGTTACAACTGGTTTGCAGAGTTAACAGGCAATATGCAATATGCAAAGGGCGATGGGCAATTGGCAATAGGCAATATGCAAAATGCAAAAGAGATTGAAACTTCAGAGCCGGATTGCCAATTGCCCATTGCCAATTTTCTTATCACTGCACACCACGCCAACGATAACATCGAAACCCTCTTAATGAATTTCTTTAAAGGCACCGGCATTAATGGGCTGCATGGTATCTTACCAAAACAAGGCAATATTATCCGGCCTTTACTCTTTGCCAAAAAAGAAGACATTGCTGCATTTGCAAAAGCAAATAATTTAAATTTTGTGGAAGATTCTTCCAACGCATCCGATAAATACACCCGCAATTATTTTCGCAACCAACTCATTCCCGATCTGCAAAAAGTGTTTCCGCAGGTGCAGGATAATTTGCTGAACAATATTGAACGTTTCCGGGAAATTGAAACGCTGTACCAGCAATCTGTACATCTTGCCAAAAAAAAATTACTGGAGCAAAAAGGCAACGAAATACATATCCCTGTTTTAAAATTACAGAAAACCGAAGCATTGCACACAATACTTTACGAGATTGTAAAAGACTACGGTTTTACAGCACATCAAACAAATGAAGTTGTTGATTTATTAAAAAGCGAAACCGGAAAATATATTTCATCAGCCACACACCGCATCATTAAAAACCGCAACTGGCTTATTATTGCGCCAAATAAAACTATAGAGGCGCAAAATATTTTTATAGAAAAAAATGATATAAAAGTTGATTTTCAGCAGGGTTCAATTAATATTGAACTGCTCCCAACCACCAACCACCAACTACAAACCTCAAACCAAATCGCCCAAGTAAATGCATCTGAAATAAAATTCCCCTTACTCCTCCGCAAATGCAAACCCGGCGATTATTTTTATCCGCTGGGCATGCAAAAGAAGAAAAAACTAAGTCGGTTTTTAATTGATCAGAAATTATCCCTCACCCAAAAAGAAAAAACATGGGTTATTGAAATGGATAAAAAAATCATCTGGGTGGTTGGCCTGCGTATTGATGATAGGTTTAAAATAACGGACAGCGCTAAAAATATATTGCAGCTATCATTATTCTCTGCCAAATAAACTGGGGTGCTTAAGCTGTTCAAAAATGGGGGTAAACAATTCGGGTCTTACTACGCCTATTAAAACCAGTATAAATGCCAGGCCAAATAAAGATCCCCACAGATGAGCATCATGGTTTACATGATCGCTGTTTTTTTTGCCCATGTAAACACAATACACAATGTACAATACGGCAAATAATGCTGCCGACATTTTTATAAAACCGTATAGCCGGATACTGCTCCACGGATTAAACACAATTGCTGCAAAAACCACGGCACTTACCGCACCCGAAGCACCCAGCGACCGGTAATTATTATCATCTTTATGCTTTAGGTAACTGGGAATATCAGAAACAATTAATGCCAAAAAATATAACAACAGGTAAGATATATTACCACCAAGGCCGTATGCTTTTAAATAACTCTCTAAACCAATACCAAAAAAGAAAAAGGTAAACATGTTAAAGATAAGGTGCATCCAATCGGCATGTAAAAAACCCGAACTTATAAAACGGTGGTACTGGTTCTCCCGGGCAACCCGGTATGGCCACATAATGGTTTTATCAATAAAAGCGGCATTGCTAAAACCAATTAAAGAAAAAATTACGTTGGCAATTATTAAACCGATAGTTATAGGGAAATCCTGAATATTCATGTGTTTGTTTTTAGCCCGTTAATTATCGGGAGCCAAATCTAAACCATTCCGTTTGTTTAAAAGATATCGTTTTTTTAAGGAGCAAAATCCCTGCAAAATAAAATACCGTATCTGCCACGGCATAAAATTAAAATGTTGATGCAGGGTTAGTGAAAAAACTACCAAGTATTAATACTAATTGCACAATAATTACGTTTATGTAGTTGTTATTCTACACTGTTTTTTGTAGAATATCTATTAAATGCTATGATTATCAGTTAGTTAGTTAGTTATTAACAATTTGAATTTAACCAATATCCAAACAAAATGAAGCCAGACTTACACAAGTTTACAGGTTATGTGCAGCCCCTAACTGCAAAAGCATGGCTTTATTTACCAATTTTTTTTAAGTATTTAAAAATTGATTTTATAAACATAGTTTATAAAAGTTTATCCACTGTTATCCTAAATAAAAGCAACATGAAACCAATTTTTACTAACCGGAATATATTCCAAAAGCAATTAAAGGCCCTTATAACAGGGTTTTTGGTGTTTACATTGAGCTTAACAACCACAGCTCAGTTGGGTTACTATTCCTTTACAGGATTCGGAACCTGCCCTCATCAAAATCCCGCTGTTACCACCCAGCCTGCTAATGCAACATTTAGTAACTATGTTTTTGCCGGAGGAATAAGTTGTAAAGCCCGGACGAACGAGTTTGAAACGCAGGACTGGGCAAATGGTACCAATACAGTAAACACCAGTGAGTACTTTGGATTTACCGTTACGCCGTCCTCAGGATATAATCTAACACTTACTCAACTGTCTCTCAACCAGCGTTATGATAGAGACCCGGCAAGCGGTGTTACCAAATGGGTTTTACGTTCAAGTCTTGATAATTTTACCTCAAATATTGCTGTGGATACGGTTACATTAATTATGCAAACCGATGTAATCAACCTGCCAGCAGGCAGTTTTACAAATATTGGTGCGGTTACGTTCAGGTTTTATTTATTAAATGTAAATACTGCGCTGTTAGTTAACTGGAGAAATGATGAAGTTACTTTAAATGGTACTGTAAATACCGCTGTACCTGTGCCTGCTAATCCGGCCAACCCAACTTCCAATTCGCCACAATGTGCTTCGCCAGGTGTAACCATGAATTTTACAGGTACGCCACCCGTTGGCGAAACCTGGTATTGGCAAACAACTGCTGCGGGTACAAGTACAGCTAATTCAACTTCATCTTATACAGTTAATACATCAGGTACTTATTACGTACGCTCACGGGATAATACAACTTTTGCATGGAGTGCAGGCGCAGGCAGCATAGCTGTTACTATTACACCAAATGTGGGTACCCCGGTATTTGGCCTGGGCGGCACATCTTTGCGTTGTAAGGGCGCAGGCATAGTAACCTATACAGCCTCTGCTTCTAATAATACCGGTTTAACCTATACATTAGATGCGGTAAGTGAGGCGGCAGGAAATTCAATTAATGCAGCTACAGGTGCAGTTACCTATACAGCAAATTGGGAAGCCATATCTACAATTACTGTTGCGGCAGCAGGTTGTAACGGCCCAACAACGGCCGATCACCTGGCTACAACAAGTGTGCCTGCAACTACACCAGTATTTAATGATGGCCCTGCATCAACCCGGTGCCAGGGTGCCGGTACAGTAACCTATACAGCCACTGCTTCCAATACAACAGGTATTACCTATAGTTTGGATGCATTGAGTATTTCATTTGGTAACACCATTAATGCAACAACCGGTGCCGTAACTTATGTGGCTGGCTGGAACGGTACATCAACCATTACGGCCAGCGCAGCCAGTTGTGGCATCCCTTTAACTGCCGAACATGACGTAACCATTACCCCTACTGTGGGCACCCCTGCTTTTGATCTGGGAGCTATATCTTCCCGCTGCCAGGCAGCAGGTACCGTAAATTATAATGCTACTGCAAGCAATGCAACAGGTTTTTCTTATGCCCTTGATGCAACCAGTTTGGGCGCAGGCAATACAATAAATGCAACCACCGGCGATGTAACTTATGTAGCCACCTGGAGCGGAACCTCTTTAATTACAGTTTCGGCGGCAGGTTGTAATGGCCCTAAAACGGCATCGCATACCGTTACTATTACCCCTACAGTATCTACACCTGTATTTACGCTGGGCGCAACATCTACCCGTTGTAAGGCAAGTGCTACAGTAACTTATGCAGCCACAGCGGCCAACTCAACAGCTATTGTTTATAGCCTTGATGCAGCCAGTATTGCGGCCGGGCTTACAATAAATGCATCTACCGGTGCTGTATTTTATAATGGAGGACGTGTTGGAGTTAGTATTATAACAGCTACAGCATCTGGTTGTAACGGCCCATCAACAGCCACACATACCGCCACAACAAATGATGATGTGCAAAATCCGGTATTTACGCTGGGTGCAACATCAACCCGATGCCAGGGGGCTACAACGGTTACTTATACTGCCAATGCAACCTATGCAGCAAGCATAACTTATACATTGAATGCCGCAGCATTAACCGGTGGTAATACCATCAATGCTACAACCGGCGATGTTACCTATATAGCTGGCTGGACAGGGTCAACCATCATTACGGCCAGTGCAGCAGGTTGTAACGGGCCCCGAACATCAAACCATACAGTAACCATTACAGCTGCAGTAGGCACTCCGGTATTTGCCTTGGGTGCCACATCAACACGTTGCCAGGTTGGTGGAAATGTTAATTACAGTGCTACAGCATCAAATAATACAGGCATTGTTTTCAGTTTAGATGCGGCCAGTTTAGCTGCGGGTAATACAATCAATTCAGCAAACGGATTGGTAAATTATACGGTAGCCTGGGTTGGCAGTTCAACCATTACAGCAATAGCTTCGGGCTGTAATGGGCCAACAACTGCTAATCATACAGCTACAACTACAGCAACCATAGGCACTCCCGTATTTGCATTAGGAGCAACTTCAAGCCGTTGCTTTGGAGCAGGAACTATAACCTATACAGCAACAGCTTCCAATAGTACAGGAATAACCTACAGCCTGGATGCAACCAGTTTAACCTGGGGCAATACTATAAACGCCGCTACCGGTGCAGTAACCTATTGGGTTTTATGGACTGGTACTTCTACCATAACTGCAACTGCTACCGGTTGTGGAGGCCCTAAAACAGCAACGCATATTGTTACTATTACAGGAGGTGTTGGCACCCCTGTATTTAGTTTGGGGTCAACCTCATCAAGATGTATTGGTGCCGGTACTGTTTCATATGCTGCTACAGCTTCCAATAACACAGGTATTGTTTATAGCCTGGATGCCGCAAGCCTTGCTGGTGGTAATACCATTAATAATATTAACGGTGATGTTACTTTTGTTGCCGCATGGACCGGAACCTCAGTAATTACAGCAACTGCAACCGGTTGTAATGGGCCAAGATCGGCCAATCATACGGTTACAACCTACGATATTCTGGGAGCAACTTCATTTACGCTGGGTGCCACATCTACCCGTTGCCAGGGAGCTGCTACCGTAACTTATACTGCAACCGCAGCTAACAATCAAGGTATCACCTATGCCCTGGATGCAACAACAGATGCATTCCCGGGTAATTCAATCAATACAACAACCGGTGCGGTTACTTATGCCGCAGGCTGGAGTGGTACTACTACCATTACAGCAACAGCAGCAGGTTGCAGCGGGCCAACATCTGCAACGCATGTGGTAACCATAACTGCATCAGTTGGTACACCGGTATTTGCACTTGGTGCCACATCTACACGTTGCCAGGGAGCCGGAAATGTTACCTATACAGCAACAGCTACAACAAACACCGGCATAACATATAGCCTCGATGCTTCCAGTATTACTGGTGGAAACAGTATTAATTCATCAACAGGAGAAGTAAGTTATGTTGCTGCATGGACAGGAACAAGTACCATTACAGTAACTGCTACAGGTTGTAATGGCCCCAAAACAGCAACACATACTGTAACCATTACCCCAACCGTGGGTACACCTGTATTTACTTTGGGGGCTACATCAACCCGTTGCCAGAATGCTAATACAGTTACTTATACTGCAAATGCCACCAATAATACAGGTATTACTTACAGCCTGGATGCTGCCAGTATTACTGGTGGTAATGCCATCAATACAACCACCGGTGCAGTAACGTATGCTGCAGGCTGGGTTGGTACCACAATAGTTACAGTTACTGCCACAGGTTGTAACGGGCCATCAACTGCAACACATACAGTAACTATAACTCCAACGGTTGGTACACCGGTATTTACATTGGGTGCAACATCAACCCGATGCCAGGGAGCCGGCACAGTACAATATGATGCTACAGCAACAACTACAACCGGAATTACCTATACTTTAAATGCCGCCAGTATATCGGGCGGTAATAGTATAAATGCAACAACGGGTGTGGTAACCTATGTTGCAAGCTGGAGTGGTACATCAATCATAACTGCCAGTGCCGCCGGTTGTAGCGGCCCAAGAACCGCAATACATACAGTAACCATAACACCAACCGTAGGTACTCCGGTATTTACATTGGGGGCTACAACCACCCGTTGCCAGGGTGCAGGTACAGTTACCTATACAGCCACAGCAAGCAACAGTACATCAAGAACATATAGCCTGGATGCTGCCAGTATTACAGGCGGTAATACAATAAATGCAACAACCGGTGCTGTAACTTATGATGCAGCCTGGTCGGGTACTTCAATTATTACAGTAACTGCAGCGGGTTGTAATGGCCCATCAACAGCTAACCATACCGTAACCATAACCCCAACAGTAGGTACACCGGTATTTACATTGGGGGCTGCCAGCACCCGTTGCCAGGGAGGGGCTTTTGTAGGTTATACAGCAACAGCTTCCAATTCAACATCTATTACATATTCTCTTGATGCAGCCAGCATAACAGGTGGTAACACCATCAATTCAACAACCGGTGTGGTTGTGTATGTTGCAGGCTGGAGTGGTACAACAATCATTACAGCTTCTGCAGCAGGTTGTAATGGGCCTGCTTCTGCAGCACATGTGGTAACTATAACCCCAACTGTAGGTACTCCGGTATTTACCTTGGGTGCCACATCTACCCGTTGTCAGGGAGCAGCTACAGTAACCTATACTGCAAGTGCAACAAATACCACAGGTATAACTTATAGTTTGAATGCTGCTGCTATAACTGCCGGAAATACAATCAACAGTTCAACCGGAGAAGTGACTTATGTTGCAAACTGGACCGGCAGTACCATCATAACTGCATCAGCAACTGGTTGCAATGGCCCCAGAACAGCCAATCATACCGTAACTATTACACCAACCGTAGGTACTCCGGTATTTGGGTTGGGCATACAATCGGTGCGTACACAGGGTGCTGCAACCATAACTTATTCGGCTACGGCTACCAATAATACAGGCATTACTTATAGTTTAGATGCTGCCAGTTTAGCCGGCGGTAATACCATTAATACAACTACCGGACAGGTTACCTGGGTGGCAAGTTGGTTTGGATCTTCGGCAATCACGGCTTCGGCTACTGGTTGTAACGGTCCTGCAACTTCATCACATATAGTTAATGCCAACCCATCGGTGGTGCAAACGCCGCTGTATTTATCCGATCCGGGTATGTTGCTCGACAGGATAGACCCGGTAGCAACTAATATTACTACTACAGCTACCTCTTATGCCATTTCATCAACAACGGCGCCCATTGCCATAGATGCGTCAAATACGGTTACCGGAAACACTATGCCAATAACCGTAGCACATACAACCGGTACAGGTGCCAACAGGCTGATGCTGGTGGGTATTTCGCAAAAGAACAGAACCGTTACCAGTGTTACTTATGGAGCAACAGCACTAACACTGGTTGGTGAAAACAATTTAAATAGCAATGCCCGTATTGCGCTTTATCGATTGATTAATCCACCTTCGGGCACAGCTAATGTGGTTGTTAATTTCAGCTCGGCTCCCGATAGGGGTGCAGTTGTAAATGTAACAACCTATACCGGTATAGACCAAACTACTCCGCTAGGAACATTTGCATCGCAACAGGCAGGTTCAACAAACCCGTCCGTAAATGTAACATCTGCAGGCGGGGAACTGGTTTATGATGTTGTTTCAATAAGAAATCAACCAGTTACAGTTACTGCCGGGCAAACACAAAGATGGAATATGAGTTCGGGTAATGAAATTACCGGTGCAGGAAGTACAGAGCCAGGTGCAGCAACTACAATTATGAACTGGACTTCTGCATCAACAGACTGGGCTTTAGGAGCAGTGCCCATAAAGCCAGCAGCATCTCAAAATACAATCACATTTACCCAAAGCCCGGCATTATGCAACGACCTGGTAATTAAAGCACAAACCATACAAATGCTGGTTTATGTTAACGTAACCAGTGGTACCATGCCGGTAAATCCGGCTATAACAGCCAGTTTAAAATACGGCAGTACAACTTTTATAAGTTTAAGCAACCCCGTATATAATAGTAGTACAAAAATATTAAGCTGGACTGGTACACTTGGTGCCGACGTAACTGTACCATCGGGCCAGGCTGTAGCATTAAATATTACTTCTGCCCAACCGGGTGTACAGTTCCAGATAGAATACCACAGCGCAAGCAAACCCTCCAGGATAAGCCTGCTGCCGGTTTCTACCTTTATCGATTTTGTTAGTTTTAATGTGTACAATGCACCATATCCGGCCGGCTCCATCAGAACCAGTGGATTGGTAAACAGCACTTATTATGTAAGGGCTAAAGTTACCACACCGTTTGGTTATAGCGATATTACCGGTATGGATTTAAGAGTTAATCCTCCGGGTACTACTTATGCGGTAAACTGTGTAGATTCAACTACCTGCACCCGTACTTATGAATATGTATGGACAACCCCCGGCTCAACCAATTTATATTACCTGATGGCGACAGCCAGGGAAGGATATGAAAATTTAATTAAAAACTCTGATCTGCTGGCTTTTGATATATGCTCGGTTTGTCCGCCGGTAGCATTGAACGATTCTGCCACCGGGGCAGGTGGTGCACCAATAATAGTAGATGTTTTGGGTAATGATTATGATCCCAATAATAATATGAAAGTTTCTACACTTGCCATAAATACACAGCCCAGAAACGGAACCGGCTTTATATCAAACGGTAAAGTGGTTTATCTGCCCAATGGATCTTATGCAGGTAAGGATACACTGGTTTACCAGATTTGTGATAGTACAAATGCCTGTGCAACAGCTTATATTTACTTAACAGTAAATCCTTTGCTGATAGATCCCTGCTCGGAAGCAACAAAGACACACGTGTTTTATCTGCCTTTTTCAGAAAATGAAGCCCGTATGGCATTGGATAGTTCCGGAAGTCCGGCTACGCCAAGTAATAATATAAGAACGGTTATCAGTATGAAAATGCCATATCCCGGCATGACGATAGTATGGGATGAGTGGGAGGATGGTTATGAACTAAATGCATTGGATCCATTACAGGCTACCACCAAAGTTTGGGGCGATGGTAACCCTTACAACGGTATTGTTCCGGGATATGCTTCTGATATTATCCCTGCCGGTGGCAATATTGTATTAGACAATACAATGCCTACCAATCCCAGGGTTGTTTCAAATATATTCTACGATGGAAGAGATAAAATCACTTCCAGCGGACAGATAACAGTAACACAGGTTTGTGGAGAACCCTCCATTATGGCGGTACAGTGTATGAAAACCAATGTATCTGCTGTTAAAGATTATGGCACATCATTTACAATACCGGTAGGCCAGAACTTTACCAGCCAGGATTTCAGGTACACATCACTCTTTATAAGAGCAGCACAGAATAATACAGTTGTTGAAATTGATAAGGATAATAACGGAACACTGGAAACTACGGCCACTATTAATGAAGGAGAGGTTTTATTTGTTAATGGCAGTGTATTATCCGGTGCTACAGTTACAGCTTCGGCATTAATTGGTGTAGAGCTGCATTTTGGCGGCAATGATAATTACTCCTCACGTGATGTACCTATATTTCCGGCCACCTGGTATTCAAATACCTATTACTCGCCGGTACCTACAACCGGAAGCAGTACCGCTATTAAAGATACGGCTGTGGTAATGTTATATAACAGTTTAAACAGGCCTTTAGATATAAACTGGTCTTCAGGTATTCCATCTAACGGCACTTTAACTATTCCTGCTAAAACTGTAATACGTTTTCCACTTGTTTTGTCGGCAACGGCTGCTTACAAATTTGTAAATCCAACCGGCGAATCTTTTACTGCTATTGAAATATTAGACTCTTACACACCTGGAGGTGGCGGAAACACCGGAACATCATACGATTGGTCTTTTAACCTGATTGCCGAAAGCAGGCTTACAGACTTTGCTACCATTGCCTGGGCCCCGGGTTCTATAGATGGCACCAGGAATGATAATCCGGTTTGGGTTACACCAACAGTTAATACAACCATTTATGTAAAATATAATGGCAATATCAGTGGCAGTACCGGTTTGCTTAGTCCATGCGGTATGCGTTATGATGTATCTTATACGCTCAATGCACTTAATTACAGGCGCTTACTCGATGCCAGTGATAATGATCAGAGCGGTTTAGCTGTGTTTACCTGCAACGGCGCTAAACTGGCAGCGGTTTATGGCGAAGATGCTTCTACAGCAGTTGTAGGTAGTCCGAGTTGGGATGTGGGTTCTACCATTCAGCCTTTCTGTAAACAAAAACTCATTTTTGCTAATGACGATTATGCCCGTACAATGGTTAACCAGCCGGTTACTATACCTATTTTGATAAACGATTTTGGCTTCCTTGCAGTGGTAGATCCCGGCTCGGTAAGCACAACCGCTTTATTGCAGCCCAAACATGGCACCGTATCTGTAAATGCCAATGGTACGGTTATTTATACACCTAATACGGGTTATACCGGTAAAGATACTTTTGAGTACAATGTATGCTCCACACCTACGCCCACTGTGTGCGATGTGGCAACGGTTTATGTTGATATCAGCATTTGCCCGGCACCATTTACACAAAACGTAATTGCTGGTACCGTGTTTTTAGATAAAAATGACGATGGCGTTAATAACGACGGCGGTACCGGTGTTGCGGGAGGCAAAGTGTATTTATATGTAGATGGTAACTGTAATACCGTAATTGATACGGATGAGTTGAAAGACTCGGTTACCGTTGATGGGTCTGGTACTTATCAGTTTATAACTTATCCCGAAAAAACAGTAGAAGATGATTTTGATGGTGTGGGTGGTGCCAGAACCTGTAACAATGGTTCTGATGGATCTGGAGCATGGCTCACAGATTGGGTAGATGCCGGCGACCCTTCAACCGGCCCGGGCAATGCAGCATTTTGCGTTACCCCTGCTCAAAGCGAAGCAAACACAGATGCCGAAATTTATAAAGATGGAGCTTTTACCAATGCCATCAGGTTAAAAGATAATGATGTATCAGCAACCCGAAGGGTAAATCTGTCAGGGGCTTCGTATGCATTCATGAGTTTCTCTTACCGCAGAAAAAGTGCAACCTTAACAGCCGGTGAAGACGTGATTGTGCAGGCCTCTACAAACGGAACAGCTTTTGCAACCGTATTTACAATTGCAGGCGATGGCACAACCGATGCCGCTTATGTAAATATTTATAACCAGGATATTACACAATATGCTGCAGCAACAACTTATATCCGTTTCTTAACCAATAATAATGTAGATGATGCCGATACGGTGTATATTGATAATGTAAAAATTCAGTTCATCAGGTACCCCATATGTTATATTACACGCCTTGATCCAACAACTGTTCCACCTTATCACCACACCACAACGGTTTTGCAACATGCCATAACCGCAACCAGTGCACAAACCTGCCTGGCACCATTTGATTTTGGTATTGCAAAAAATAAAATCAGTATCAGCGGCACCTTGTTTCATGATGCCAATGGGTTAACCGATGGCCTGGTTAACGGTTCTGCAATTGGCAATATTACCGGTACTGCGGTTTTTGCATATCTGGTTGATTCAACCGGTAAGGTTGTGCAAAGAACAACTTTAATTAGTGGTACCGGGGCTTATTCATTTGCCAATGCAGATATGTTTACCAATTATACACTGCGCTTAAGTACAATCAGTGTAAACATCGGCGATTCGCCACCGGCGGATGCAGGTACATCTTATGTTGCAGGTAACTGGGCACCAACCGGAGATGCCTACGGTGTAAATAATGCAGCAGGTACGGGTATAAAATCTGGTGCAGCAACCTGTATTATTACGGTTACTACAGCCGCAGTTAATGTTACCGCAGTTAATTTTGGAATAGAACGTTTACCCGATTCGGATGATAAAACCTTAACATACGCAAGAAATGACCCCAATGTGCAATATGATATCACAGGCGGGTTAACAGGTACCGATCCAGAAGACGGGGTACTGGGCAGTGGTAAAACATATATGATTACCCAATTGCCAACAAGGTCTGTATTATACTATAATGGCATTGCGGCTACCTTAAACCAGGTAATTACAAACTTTAACCCGGCATTGTTACAGGTAGATCCCGATGATGATGCACACCAGGCCGTATTTAAATATGCAGCAAGGGATGCAGCCGGATTATACGATCCATCGCCTGCAACGGTAACTGTAACCTGGAGCCAGATACTGCCCGTAAAACTGATCAGCTTCAGCGGCCGGTTAAACGGTACAAAGGTTGATTTGAACTGGGTAACAGCCAATGAATTAAATACCAAACATTTTGAAGTAGAGCGTGGTGCAGATGGACAGAATTTTACCAAACTTGCAACAGTAATTGCCAAGGGCAACAGCAATACTGCAACCAGTTATGATCTTGTAGATCCGGCACCACTAAAAGGTGTAAATTATTACCGCTTAAAGATTGTAGATTTTGATGGCAAGTTCGAATATAGCCAGATAGTGATTATCAGAATTGATGCAGGTATGCAACTGGTAACTAAAGTGGCACCCAATCCTTTTACCGGTAAAATTGATGTGTACTTAACACTTACACACAATACACCCGTTGATTTCAGGTTTATTGATATCAACGGCCGTATGGTATTTAGCAAATCGGTTAAAGGCTTAAAAGGATTTAACTGGTTTACCATTAACGATCTCGATAAACTTCCATCGGCACCTTACATGCTGCACATTAAAACAGATGATGCAACCATTGTGGAGAAGCTGATAAAACAATAATTCCATCCGTACACTATAAGCTAGTCCCTGTCCCGTATCTACGGGACGGGGCTTTTTTGTTTTTGCCACGGATTGCACAGATTTTCACGGATGAATTGGCCCGCAGATTTCGCAGATGTCGCAGAAAGAGTTTTTTAGAATCTGCGTAATCAGCGAAATCTGCGGGCCAATTTTTTAACTGTGGTGATATTTTTCATTTCGGTTAATGCTGCAGGCCCTGTAAACCTGTTCGGCTAAAATCAACCGCACCAGTTGATGCGGAAAAACAAGTTTGGATAAGCTCCAGGTGTAATTGGCCCGTTGTTTTACATCAGCACTTACTCCGTATGCTCCACCAATTAAAAACACCATATTTTTTGTGCTTTCATTAGCCCGGTGCTGAATGAAATTTGCCAGGTCTTCGCTGCCTAATATTTTACCCGTTTCTTCAAGCAACACCAGGTAATCATCTTCTTGCAAAAGCCCGGTTATGATTTCTCCTTCTTTTTTTTTCAGGTCTGTTTCACTCAGGCTGGCTGCATTTTTAGGCATGGGAATAATGTTCCATTCAACAGCATAATAATTGGAGATGCGTTTTGTAAATAACTCAATGCCCTCTTTTACATAAGGCTCATGATTTTTACCAACACTCCAGAATTGAAATTTCATGCGTTAAAAATAATAAAGAGTTTGTGTAATTGGTAAAATAACAATAACATGTATATTTTAGGACTAGGTAGTTGACTAGTAAGGAGCATAGATAGTGTATAGCTAAAGCATGGCTAAAGCATAGCTAAAGCATGGCTGCCGTATGGATGAAGCATAGTTAGAGTATGGAGAGAGTATGAAGTGTCTGGTATTTGTCTTGTATGAAATAATTATTAAATAGATTGCTTACAATTATTTAAGGTAATTATTTGCGTTATTTTTATCTTTAAAAAAATAAATTTTATGAGTCAACAACTGGTGCATATACCCGAACTGCTCACTGCTGCAGAATTAATAACAATAGATGCACTTATAGCAAATGCCAATTTTGTGGATGGAAAATTAACGGCCAGCATGGCTGCAAAAGAGGTAAAAAATAATTTGCAGATAGAAGCAAATAATGAAAACCTGGCGGCGATTCAAAAAATAATTACAGGTGCTTTGGCGCAAAGCCCATTGTTTAATATTGCCGCACTGCCTAAAAATATTCAACCTTTTTTGGTTAGTAAATACAGCACCGGAAAATATTACGGCTGGCATGTAGATAGTCCCATGATGGGCAACCCTCCAATTCGTACCGACCTGGCGATGACCATTTTTTTAAGCAACCCTGCAACCTACGAAGGTGGAGAACTGATGATCCAGTCAGATACCGGCACCGCAAATTTTAAACCTGCCAAAGGAGATGCAGTGCTGTATCCATGCCAGTACCTGCATTGTGTAAATGAAATTAAAAGCGGCGAAAGGGTGGCAGCGGTTACCTGGGTACAAAGCAATGTAAAAGATCCTGGGCAGCGGCAAATATTATTTCAACTCAATCAGGTACACAGTGCATTGTTTAAGCAGGCGCCCAATGCACCGGCAACAAATTTGTTGTTACAAACACATAGTAACTTGTTCAGGATGTGGGCTGATATGTAAATGATTAACCGTTATTTTTTGTTTTGCCTGTTGGCTTCAATTTTATCATACAGCTCAAACGATCTTTTTAAATAAGCAGGCATTGCTTCATGTGGCTGTACTTCATTAAAAACCTGCGTGGGAAATTTTGCATGAAAGCCCGCTCTTTTTTGCATCAGCAGTTTTTCTGCTTCTGTAATCTGCAAGCCGGTAACAGTTGCAATGGTATCAACAATCTGCATGGCACCATCATGATAGTTTATTGCATAAGCAAGTTTATCTTTTTGTAAAATATTTTCAAAAGCCAGCATATAACTTTCTATCACCAGGCCCATGTATTCATCAAACGGCATGGTAGAGATTTTATCTTTATCAAATCCAAAAATTTCAGCCTCCAGTAAATTGGGTATGGCCTGCATGCCTCTTTTTTTTTGTTGTGAGCGCAATACTTCATCAGGCTTACGGTACAATAAAAAAAACGGAACGTTAGGGTGTAACGCTCTTAACTCCTCATAAAAATGTATATGCCAGCTATCGGTTTTAATTAAAAGATTTTTATAATTTTCGTTTCGCCCGGCACCGTACAAATAAAAGGCAGCCTTAAGTTGTGGCAACATCTCTGGCATGCAGTTATGCTTCTTCCCATATCGCAACAACTCATCAAAAAATGGTACTTCGGCTAAAATAATATTTGATGGCTGCATGCCCAGCATTTGAGAGATTAAAGTAGAGCCGCAGCGGGAGATATGAAATATAAAAGCAGTTGGTTCAACAAAGTCAATCTCTTTTGATAAATCAATCAACATATCCGTGCTGCTCATGCTTCTTTTTAGATGCCCGTTTTCTGGTAAAGCTCGGCATGCCGAAATGGTCTCATCAAAAAAAGGTTCTTTAAATTCTTTATTGCCAACATAAAGCCAGCGGCAAAGCAGGCTCTCATCTTCCGCGTATAATTTTATTGGAATCCAGCCTTTAACAGGACTTGTATAATTATTGCTCATCTTGAAAATATAAAATACTAATCCGTTTTTTTATGAAAAGAGGTTCAGTTTTTGAACTCTTAAAAATCAGGGAACCGAATTTGAGTTTACAGTAGTACAAAAGCTCAATCAGGGCTCCTTCCCGAAATCGGGATGTAATCGATTTCGGGGCTCTTTTTTTGTTACTTTTTTGGAGAAGCAAAAAAGTAAAAGACAAAGAACAGAATAACTGTTTGAAATATAGCATGATTCCTGAATTATAAAAAAGCAAGCTCACTAAAATAATTATTTTGATTGCAGATAAGCCGTCAGCATTTCATGAATATTGCCATCCACAAATTCCTTCCATCCATCTTCACCGGCAATTACCTGCCGCCTTATTTCTGTGGCCGATATGGCTGCAACGGTTTCCGGAACATCAATCTCATTAATGGCATAACCAACACCTCTTCCATAGTTCACCGATGCAATATCGGGTATGATGATCACTTTCACCAACAGGTTACCTTCATACACTTTTTCCCAAAGCGTTTTTACTTCGGCGGCAGTTAGTGGATTGGCGGCATCTGGTTCAATGTCTCTGATGGCGATCAATACAGGCTTTCCTGCTGTTAAAAAAGTATCAAAAATATGCATGTGCCCCTTGTGCGGACTTTGATACCTTCCTATAAATAAATTGTATCTCATTTGTTAGCTGCTTTAAATATTTTATCGGTACAGGTTGCAATGCTCAGCACTCCGGCATCAAGTAAAACTTCTGGGTTTTCAGGTGCGTAATAGGGGGCCGATATCCCCGTAAAATCTTTTATCTCTCCGGCAATGGCTCTTGCATACAAACCTTTGGGGTCACGTTGTATGCAAACTTTTATATCGGTACAAACATGTACTTCAACAAATTTTTTGCACATGGTTCTTATTTCGTTCCGTATGTCTATATAGGGTGATATCAACGATACAATTACCACATTACCCTGGCTTTCCAGCAAGGATGCCATGTAACCCACATTTAAATTATGCTTCTTTCTCGATTCTTCATCAAAACCGGTCTGGTGAATCACTTTTCTTATTTCATCGCCATCCAGCAGTACCGGTATCACACCTTTCTTTTTATATTTTTCAACCAGCGCTTTGGCAATGGTGGTTTTACCCGAACCGCTTAAACCAGTTAAAAAAATTACAGCCGGGTTGTTTTTAAACCCGGTAAGTTTTGCCCATACTTCATCAAAAGCATAATAAGAAAATATTTTTATCAGAGAATCAATAATGCCGATGGATATAGATGCCAGCAGGTTTTTGGTGAACAGGTATGCAATGATGAAAGTGATGATGGAACTGTAAAACCGGTAAACAATGGCTTTAATCAATTTTAATTTATTAAACATGCGCTAAGTTGCTAAAGGGTTGTAAAGTTTGTTCTGTCATGCTGAGGTACATAGCATCTCTGCTTCAAGTTCATCGGCCATTTTATTGCTTACAGCAGTATTCATTTCCCTGAACTGTAGTATCATTTCTTTCTTTGTTGCTTCATCATAAACCCGTGAAAGGTCTTCCGTTTCTTTTTTTACAATAATATCTGCACTGTTGAATAATGCTTTAATCCAATCATTTACCACCGCATCAATAACCAGGTGTACCCTGTTTACGGGGCTGTTATTATTGATGGCATGCAACAGGTTAAAATTCATATACCAGCATTCGCCTTCTTTTAAAAACAATCTTTCTTTGTCCAGAAAAAACTCCACATCAGCATGCGTGATTACCGGAATATGCAAACGTATTTCACCGTTTTCAAAATTCAGTTCAGCATCACGGTGTTCTTTAATACTGCTGCCTGTATTCAGTTTCAGCAACCGCACTGCCTGCAGTGTGCATTGAAAGGTTTGTAATATTTTTTGCAGATAAGGACTGCCTTCTAAAAAAACAGTATCCCGGTAATCCCGGTTGTTGGAGGGAGAGATAATGATATCATCGGCCTTGCCGCCAATGCTGCGTAATGGAATGGCACTCCATTCACCATCATAGTGTTTTATCTGGTAGTGCGGTTGCCATTGCATCAGGGATATAGCATCAACCTCCTGCTGCAATAAACCTGCATCAAAATAAAAAGGCAATTGAAGGTATTTGATGATCTGCATTAATTAATTTGCTGAAATACACAGATATTATCAGGCCGGCAAACTGGTTCTTGTAAATGCAAGCTGATATTTTCTGCCTTGCTTATCAAAACCGATTTCAATTTTGCGTAAAGCGAACCCATTAGTGCCGGCATGGTTAATGATAACTTCTTCTTTATTTTTATTAAGAGTAGTCATCGGGCTTTTGCAGAAATTGGTAGCATGGCCGCCAATAATTATATCAAGCTGTGTAGAGGTAGCTGCAAGTGTCAGGTCATCCAGGCCGGTTTCTGATTTAAACCCAAGTTGAGAAAGGCATACCACCAGTTGGCAATTTTTTTCTTTTTTAAGATATACTGCAAGCGTATTAATACTCTCGGCACAAGCAGATTTATTGTTGGCAGTTATAACGCCTGTTTTTATATCGCCTTTGTAAATAATTTTGTAATCATCAGCATTAACAGAAAAAGATTCGCCTGCGTGCATAGAGGCATCATATGGAGGTTGCAGGGCTGGGGCTGAATTGCCCGCATGTAACATGATGAGGTTAGCACCAATTTTTTTAAGGTTTGTAATTTGCTGTAATGCCGGGCCTGTGCCAAAAAGTATTGCATTACCTGTATGTGCCAGCACCAGGCTATTGTTATTGATTCTGAAACCGGTTACCGGGCTAAGGCTGTTGGCAATGCTCGTAAAGGGTTTGGCTGTAAGCAAAGCAGCGGTAGCCATGCTGCCGCTTAATAAGAATTTTCTCCTTGTATTCATGTTGCTGAGGTTGGTTCTGGTTTAATATTAATGCTACAAAATAGTATTTAACTTATTACAATGCAAATAAAATCCTCCATAACAACAAAGTTTTTTTGATTATATATATCGCAACGGCAATCTATCGCCATCGTTAGTGATTTTTAAATTATTGCATTTTATAGGCTGGTATTGTTTGCAGGGTTTTTACAGCTATGTTTTTCATTTTATTTTCAGGTATGCGGCATCTGGCATAAAAACGCCGAAAAATAAAGGGCTGTTGAGAATTATTTATTTTTAAGATGGCTGTAATTTATCTTCACACATAAAATTATAACAAATAAAAATGCACCAAAACAAAACTGAAGCTATCCCACTCCGTGAGGTGCCGCTGGATGAATATCTTGAAAAGTGTATTTTGTTTTTAAACAGAATAGGTATAGAAACAAGGTTTGAAAAAATAGAAGAGCCCTGTTTTTTGCCAGGGCTTTCCATTCGCAACGGGGTTATTATTATTGACAGGGAAGTACTAAAATATCCCGGTGATATTTTACACGAGGCAGGGCATATTGCCGTGGTGCCTGCTGCCGTAAGGCCCACCCTTACAGCATCTTCTATCGAAAAAAGGGAGCAGCGGGAGGCAGAGGAAATGATGGCCATTGCCTGGTCTTATGCAGCGTGTAGTCACCTGGGTTTAGATCCATATGTTGTTTTTCATGATGAAGGCTACCGGGGCGGCGGCAGCTATATTGCTGATAATTTTGCCAATAAAAATTATTTCGGATTACCCATGCTGCAATGGAAAGGTATGACAGCCGACGACAAAAATGCATTGTTACTTAACGTACCACCTTACCCTTTTATGATAAAGTGGGTTTTGGATTAACATGAAGCAGGTATTTTCACCCGTTTTTTTTTAGGGCTTGACATATCAAAATATTTTTTTTACATTTATTCTTTTTTACAGTACAATACTTTTTTAACCTTAATTAACTCTAACTTTAAACCTCACTTATTATGGAAGGAACAATTGGCGAAATACGCATGTTCGCTGCAACATTCAACCCACGGTTTTGGGCCTACTGCAACGGGCAGTTATTAGCTATAGCACAAAACCAGGCCCTCTTTTCAATTTTAGGTACAACCTATGGTGGTAACGGCACCACCAATTTTGCCCTGCCCAATATGCAGAGCAGGGTAGCCGTTGGCACCGGTAACGGCCCGGGCCTCAGCAATTACCAGCTTGGACAAATGTCGGGTACCGAAAACAATACTATAACGGCGGCCAACATCCCGGCTCACACACATGCCATTGCAGGTGCAGCTAAAATGCTTACTACCACGGTACCTGCCAATGCACCGGCACCGGGTGGCAATTATTTTGCCAATGATGGAAGCACCAAGTATAAAACTGCTAGTACCGGCACCATGAAACCGGCAACAGTTGCCGTTGCCCTGGGTTCATCTGGCGGTACGCCGGTAAGTAATATTATGCCATACACCGGTATCAGTTATATTATTTGCCTGCAGGGTATATTCCCATCCAGGAATTAATCAAAACTTTTAATCAAAACATTTAAATAATTCGATTATGGAAGGATATATTTCAGAAATAAGAATGTTCGCAGGCAATTTTGCTCCCAGGAGCTGGGCCTTTTGCAATGGCTCATTACAGTCTATTGCCAATAATACCGCTTTGTTTGCTTTAGTAGGTACCACTTATGGTGGCGACGGGCAAACAACCTTTGGCTTACCCGATTTAAGGAGCAGGGTACCTGTTCATACAGGCACTGGTGCCGGTCTTTCAAATTATCAATTGGGGCAGATGGGCGGCACAGAATCTGTTACACTTACCGCAGTCAATGTAGGCGGCCATACCCATGCGGTAACCGGTAACGCAGCTATTCCGGTAGGCAGTGGCGAAGGCACAACAGCGGTTGCCGTTAATAATTTTCCGGCGGGCAATGGCGATGCTATTTATTCAACAGCAACCGATAACAGTGCCATGGCACCGGCATCACTATCGGGTGTAACCGTTGCACCCCAAACACCTAGCGGAAACTCGCCTATTAATACGGTACAGCCCTACATTGCAATGAATTTTATCATTTGTGTGGAAGGTATATTCCCATCAAGAAATTAACCTTAATAACCTTACTTAAATTATATTATCATGGAAGGAACAATTGGAGAAATAAGAATGTTCGCTGGCACTTTTAACCCCCGTACATGGGCGTTTTGCCAAAATCAGATTTTAAGTATTGCACAAAATACTGCCTTGTTTTCAATACTGGGTACTACGTATGGCGGCAACGGAACAACCACTTTTGCCTTACCCGATTTCCGCGGCAGGGTACCAGTAGGAGTGGGCACGGGCCCCGGGCTTTCTAATTATCAGTTAGGCCAAATGGGCGGTGCAGAAAGCTTTACCATTGCCAATGCCAATTTTCCGGCGCATACCCATCCGTTCAGCGGCTCTGTTACCATGCCTGGCAATGCTGCTGCCGGTAATGCCGATACCCCTGCAAACAATTATCCTGCAGTGCTTACCGGTACACCCATGTATTCAACCGTAAATAATGGCAGTGGTTTGGCTAACATGCAACTGGCACTTACGGCTGCTGCTGCCGGTTCGGCTTCTCCCCAGCCGGTTAGTAATATTCAGCCGGTAATGGGTATGAATTATATCATCTGTATGTTTGGTATTTTCCCTTCAAGGAATTAATATTTTTTGTAAATATCAGTATGAACCTGTTGAACCTTCGTTTAAAATAGTGGTTTCAACAGGTTCATTTTAATATTCAAAATATTATAGCAAACGGCATCTTTATTATTTCCATTATTTTTTTTAAATCAGATTTTACACAGCATAAACAAGTATGTTTACAATAGGCGTTCTTTTACCGGGGTCCACCCTTTACCCATCCATTGGTATGGGTTTTTTACAGGGGATGAAAGCGTGTTTTAAATTTCATCAATACCCACCCACAGATATTAAAGTGGAGCTGATCAGTTTCGGGCTCAAAGATGATGAGATATATACCGCTGCTGAAAAATTATTACTCATTGGTAATGCCGATGTGGTGGTAGTGTATGGGGGTGATCATCATGCCGAAAAACTGGCACCCTTATTTGCCGCAGCAGGTAAACTGCTCATCATCACCAATGCAGGAGCCAGTTACCCGCTTTACAGCGAAAAAATCAGCCATACCATCTTTCACTCTTTTAATGATTGCCTCTGTTCTTTTCTTACCGGCAAATATGCAGCCCGGCAGCAGGGTGGGCATGCAGCCATCATGGCCACTTCTTTTTTTGATGGTGGGTACACGCATGCACATGCCATGAACAATGCTTTTGCCCAGGCGGGAGGGCAGGTCATGCACAATTTTGTAAGTCATTACAAAAAGGAAGAATTTAATACAGATACTTTAACTGGTTTTATAAAAGACAATCCGGATACCAGGAAACTGCTGGCTTTGTACAGCGGCGATATGGCACGTTTGTTTTTTGAAAAAATGTTGCCGGTGCAGGAGCAATACAAACTGCAATGGTATGTTTCGCCCATGATGTTTGACAGCACCCCGGGCGATTTTACCCAACCCAAACCGTTGGTGCCCGATATGTGCGGCTACACCAACTGGTTACTAGAACTGGAAAATGAAACCAACCAACAGTTCATACAAAATTTCAGCACTGAAAACGGGAAAGATCCCGACCTTTTTTCCATGCAGGGCTGGGAGAGCGCTTTGCTGGTTATGCAATACGGGAAACTAAGGGAGGAAGCACCCGGCACCGAAGCAGCAATCAATTTACTGAAAAGCGTACGTATTAACAGTCCAAGAGGAGTACTTGTTTTAAATGAACAAAGGCATATATTAGGACCTGCACATTTTGCAGAAGCAAACGGCAAGCTACAGGTAACCATCAGCCAAACAATAACCGATCTTCAGCCGGCCTGGGATGAAATGTGTTTACAAATACCGCAGGAGCCTGTTTCTTCCTGGCGCAATACATACCTGTGTATATGAGTAGCCCGGTCCATATCATGGTACTGTGTAACAACGAAATGGCAATTCCTGCCATGCAGCTGCTATACCAAAACGGTAGTTTAGGGGCTGTATTAGTTCCTGAAAAGAATACAACTTTGTTTTCGCTGATGAAACAAATGCTAATGGGTACAGGCGTTAGCCTGATTTCTGTGAACAAAAAAACACTGGAACCTGTCATTAAAAAAACAGCAACCGAAAAAAATATTACTGCAGCCTGGCTAATGACCTTTTCTTACATTATCACCAAACCCTTGCTAAGACTGCTTCCCGGCGGCTTCATCAATTTTCATTACGGGCTGCTTCCACAATACCGTGGAGCCAATCCTGTGCTGGCACAAATGCTGCAGGGTGAAAAAGAAAGTGGCATCACTGTTCATGTGGTTGATGAAAATATTGACACCGGTCCTGTTGTAATGCAACATAAAATTGCCATTGAAGACAGAGATACTTTTGGCATGCAGCTACAAAAACTGGGTATACTTGGTGCTACCATGGTTCAACCACTATTACAATTTTATCAATTTAGCCCTGTATTGCCATCTGTGCCGCAGGACGAAACGAAAGCATATTATTTTAAGAAACCGGTGGCAGCCGACCTGATGATAAACTGGGATACCATGGGCAGCCGCCAGATCATACGTCTTATCAATGCCTGTAACCCCTGGAACAAGGGTGCAGGAGCAATTGTTAATGGAAAAGGAGTATGCCTTACCGATGCCATGCTTACCGATGACATACATCATGACACTGCCACATTACCAGGTACTATTATTGCGCTGAGTGAACGGGCAGGGTTAAAAATTTATTGTTTAGATAAAATGGTCATCAAAATAAACGTAATCAGCACCAGTGAAGGCTTTTTTGCAGGAAATAGATTGGCAGATTACGGTGCTAAAATAAACGATCGATTTTTATCTGTAAATTGATAGGAATTTAGAATAAAATAAAATACCTTTAAAAAATAAATAATGTTGCCAATGTATGCTTACAAAAAATAGCAAAACAGAAGCATTCGAATATACCTTAATACCAAATTAACCTCGTTTATGAAAAAAAGTTACCAGCTGCTAAGCTTACTGCTTGTTTTATTAGTTTTTTCAACCAAATCTTTTTCGCAAAACAATCTTGCTGCAGGCGATTTAGCCATTGCAAGTTATCAGTCTGATTTTGACCCAACCAATACTTTTACAGTTGGCCTGGCTGAGCGGGAAGATCGTTTCTCCCTTGTGGTACTGAAGCCAGGAGGCCTTGCTGCCGGCACGGTTATTTACATTACCGACCGTGGCTGGAATGGTCCGGCCAACAATTGGCTGGATGAAAGTTACCCGCCCTTTACTTTTGGTTTGGGGCACGAAGCTGTAATCAGATGGACAGTTCCTGCTGGTGGCATACCACAGGGCCAGGAGGTTTTTTTTATAAATATTTATCATGATGAATTGGCCCCGGGTTCAGAATTTTATGAATGGTTTGCCTATTCAGATGAAGCAGGAACAATACCTTTGGGTGTCTGCTCTAATGAAACCCCCATTGTACCGGTTGTTTCCCCGGAAGCTACCGATGGACTTAACTTAACTTTTAGTGGTGATAACCTGCTTGTCTATCAAACCGGGCCGGTGGCTGGTCCTACCGGTGGATACAATGCAACACCTATCAGATTCATAACTGCAATTCTTGCTAACCTGAGACCAACTACAGATCCCCCGGCTACTGACTATGCCACCTGGGATACAGGTCCTACAAGGTTGAATGAAAGTTCTTTGCCTCCGGGTTTAACAAATGGCCAGACATGTTTTGTAATGTCTCCAGGACCATTGCCAGCAGCAGTTGTAAATGGTACTATTGAACCAGATAATGGAAAATTCAGCAATTGTGCATTATCTTCAGCAGGAACCTGCACGGCATTACAGATGTCGGCCATTATATATAATAT
>JAYURR010000173.1:0-31799 GCA_043756605.1 Chitinophagaceae bacterium | reverse complement strand
GACATCTGCATAGAAAGAGCAGTAGGCTCATACGTGTGGGATGATAAAGGAGAAAAATATCTTGATCTATATGGCGGTCATGCAGTTATTTCCATTGGTCATACACATCCGCATTATGTAAAGCGTATAGAAGATCAGTTGCACAAAGTTGGTTTTTATTCTAACTCAATAAAAATTCCTTTGCAGGTTGAGTTAGCTGAAAAATTAGGTAAGATCTCCGGTAAGGAAGATTACCAATTGTTCCTCTGTAACTCCGGCGCAGAGGCAAATGAAAATGCACTAAAACTTGCTTCTTTTTATAATGGCAGAAAAAAGATCATTACTTTTAAGAAAGCATTTCATGGCAGAACATCTTTGGCAGTGGCCGCAACAGATAATCCCAATATTGTAGCACCGGTTAACGAAACAGATAATGTTATTTTTCTTCCATTTAATGATGAAGCTTTGCTGGGAGAAGCTTTCAAGCAGAATCAAATTTCATCTGTTATTATTGAAGGCATACAAGGTGTTGGTGGTATCAATATTGCAAACGATGCTTTTCTGCAAAAAATAAGAAGCCTTTGTGACGAATACAATGCTGTGTTTATTGCCGATTCAGTACAATGTGGTTATGGCAGAAGCGGCAAATTTTATTCGCATGATTTTGCCGGAGTGGATGCAGATATTTATACCATGGCCAAGGGTATGGGAAATGGATTCCCGATTGGAGCCATTTCTATCGCTCCGAAAATTCAACCCAAACATTTTATGTTGGGTACAACTTTTGGCGGCAATCACTTGGCCTGTGCCGCAGCTTTGGCTGTGCTGGAAGTTATTGAAAAAGAAGATCTCATCAACAATGCGAAAACGGTAGGTGATTACTTAATTGAAGAACTAAGAAAACTGCCTAATATAAAAGAAGTGCGAGGAAGAGGATTGATGATCGGCATTGAATTACCAGAAGAGTTTGGTGGGGTAAAAAAGAATCTTTTGTTTAAACATAAAATATTTACCGGCGAAGCAAAACCAAATGTGATCCGGCTTTTGCCGGCATTAAATATTACCAAGACCGAGGCTGATATTTTTTTACAGGCAATTAAAACCGAATTAAACATGGTCTGACGCCCTCGTCTGAATATGTTGCAATCATTCATTTAAATATAATAAAAGGTGCTGAATTTTATCTCTGTTAATGATGTTGAAAATATTAATGTACTGGTTGAACAGGCATTAAAATACAAAGCAAATCCGTTTGCAGATAAAGCATTGGGTGCAGGTAAAAGAATTGGTTTATTATTTTTGAATCCATCTTTGCGTACTCGTTTAAGTACACAGTTAGCGGCCGTCAACCTTGGTATGGAAGCCATCGTTTTTAATGTAGATAAAGAAGGCTGGGCTTTGGAATTTACAGAAGGAGCTGTAATGAACGGTACAACAGTTGAGCATATTAAAGATGCAGCACCGGTTCTGGGACAATATTTTGATATTCTATGTGTGCGTACCTTTCCTTCATTACAAAATAGGTCAGCAGATTATGCAGAGACTGTTATCAGCCAGTTTATAAAATATGCAGGTGTGCCAATTGTTAGTTTGGAGAGTGCCACTTTACATCCACTACAAAGTCTTACAGATTTAATTACTATTAAAGAAACTTACAAAGGAGCAGCGAAACCAAAAATTGTTTTGAGCTGGGCTCCGCATGTAAAAGCGTTACCCCAATGTGTGTCTAACTCTTTTGCTCAATGGATGGGAACATGGGGTGAAACTGATTTTGTAATTACGCATCCCGCAGGTTATGAACTGGATAAAAAATTTACAAAGAATGCAACCATTGTTACCAGTCAGGATGAAGCATTGAAAAATGCAGATTATGTTTATGTAAAGAACTGGAGCAGCTACAAGGATTATGGAAAAATAATTTCTAATGATACAGACTGGATGCTTACCAATAAAAAACTTGCATTAACCAATGGTGCAAAAGTAATGCATTGTTTGCCCGTAAGACGTAATGTTGAATTGAGTGATGAGATATTGGATGGCAATAATAGTTTTGTTACACAGCAGGCCGGTAACCGGGTTTGGGCTGCACAGGCTGTATTGGCCGAGATTATTAAAACCATGTAATGGAAAAACTATTTATAATAAAGATTGGTGGAAATATTCTGGATGACGCAAATGCGCAGCAATTATTTCTGGAAAATTTTGCTCAAGTTTCTGCAAAAAAAATATTAGTACATGGTGGTGGTAAAATTGCAACAACCATCGGCAAACAATTAGCAATAGCCCCAAACTATATAAACGGAAGGCGCATTACTGATAAAGCAACTATTGATTTGGTAACGATGGTTTATGGTGGATTGATCAATAAAAAATTAGTAGCCACATTGCAGTCAATGAACTGCAATGCCATTGGCTTAACAGGTGCAGATGCTGATATTATTCCTGCAATCAAAAGACCATTTGTTAACTCCCCTTTAGGGCATGGGGGCATTGATTATGGTTTTGTGGGAGATATAAAAAATGAAGAAATAGGTGCTGAAATATTACAGACTTTCTTAAATAAAAATTTGGTGCCTGTTGTGGCGCCCTTAACACATGATGGTAAGGGACAGCTTTTAAATACCAATGCCGATACCATTGCTTCGGCACTGGCAGTTGCATTGTCAAAGCAATATGATGTAAGGCTGATCTATTGTTTTGAAAAGAAAGGTGTTTTGCAAAACGTAGATGATGAAACATCTGTTATTGCTTTAATCAACAGAGAAAAATATCAGCAATTGCTGCAGGAGAAAAAACTGGCTGATGGCATTCTGCCAAAAATTGAAAATGCTTTTGCGGCAATTAATAGTGGCGTAAATGAAGTATTGATCGGCGATGCAAATGATCTTTTACAAAACATAACTAAAAATACCATTGGTACATTAATAAAGCAGTGACAGAAAATAAACCATACCAGGATGCAGTTGCACTGTTAAAAAAATTAATAGCAACACCTTCTTTCAGCAAAGAAGAAGGTAAGGCGGCTGATATTATTGAAGCGTTTTTCAGCGAAAAGAATATTCCAGCAAACCGCTTATTAAATAATGTATGGTGTGTAAATAAATATTTTGATCCAGCCAAACCAACACTTTTACTCAACTCTCATCATGATACTGTAAAACCAAATCCGCAATACACTAAAGATCCTTTTTCGCCAATAATTGAAGATGCCCGCCCGGATGACCCGGTCGGACGGGGAAAATTATTTGGCTTAGGCAGCAATGATGCCGGCGGATGTCTGGTGAGTTTAATAACAGCTTTTTGCCATTTTTATGAAATGCGAAATCTAAAATACAATATCGTTCTTGCAGCCACTGCGGAAGAAGAAATTAGTGGTGTAAACGGAATAGAAAAATTACTTGCATTAGTAGATTTCAATTACCAAGTCTTGAGCGGAGTAGAAGGGAGGGGGTTAGGGGGTATTTGGGGTGTTATTGTTGGGGAACCAACCCTCAGCAATTTAGCTATTGCCGAAAAAGGCTTACTGGTACTCGATTGTACGGCAACAGGTAAAGCCGGCCACGCAGCAAGAGAAGAAGGAGATAATGCCATTTACAAAGCCATGCAGGATATTCACTGGTTTCAAAATTTTCAATTCCCAAAAATATCTGAAACTTTAGGGCCAGTAAAAATGTCGGTAACATCTATCTATACCGAAAATGAAGCACACAATGTAGTACCAGCAATCTGTAGTTTTATTGTAGATATCAGGGTTACAGATGCATACACACATGAAGAGATTTTGGAGACAATCAAACAGCATGTTCAATCAGAAGTAAAACCCAGAAGTATGCGTTTGCGTTCTTCAAAAATTGAAAAAGATCATCCACTTGTTGTGGCAGGGATAAAACTTGGTAAGCAGACTTATGGCTCGCCAACCACATCAGATGCTGCATTAATACAAGCACCGGTTTTAAAATGCGGTCCCGGCGATAGTGCAAGAAGCCACACAGCAGATGAATTTATTTATCTTAACGAAATTGAAGAAGGAATCAACACTTACATAAAAATACTAGAGCAGGTAGTTTAAAATGTTTTCACCTTAAATGAAAAATGAAATGACAGATCCGAAAAGTACAAACTCCCCTTTAGGAGATGGGGGGTTCAAACTCTGGCAAAAAGATAAATCGGCATTAGCAGAAGTAGAAAAGTTTACTGTAGGTAACGACAGAGACCTGGATATATACCTGGCACCATTTGATGTGTTGGGTTCTTTAGCACATATAAAAATGCTGGAGTCTGTTGTATTATTATCAAAAGAAGAATTAAGTGTTTTAGAAATTGAGTTAAAAAATATTTATCAACAAACACAGCAGCAAGATTTTAAATTAAGCGACGGTGTAGAGGATATTCATTCGCAGGTAGAATTAATGCTCACCCAACAACTTGGCGATGTTGGAAAAAAAATTCACAGTGCCCGCAGCAGAAACGACCAGGTGCTGGTTGATTTGAAATTATTTTTAAGAGCCGAAATTGAAAAAACTGTCATCAATACAAAATCATTTTTTGATTTATTAATTGCACAAAGCGAAAAGTATAAAGATGATCTGTTGCCCGGCTACACTCATCTTCAATTGGCCATGCCATCATCTTTTGGTTTGTGGTTTGGTGCTTATGCCGAAAGCCTTGTTGATGATATGATAACTTTGGAAGCTGCCTATCGTGTTGTAAACAAAAACCCGTTAGGTTCTGCAGCAGGCTATGGTTCTTCGTTTCCCATCAACAGGCAAATGACAACCGAATTATTGGGCTTTGATAATTTAAATTACAATGTGGTATATGCACAGATGGGCCGGGGCAAAACGGAACGCATTGTAGCATCGGCGTTAGCAAATATTGCAGCTACACTTTCTAAATTAAGTATGGATGCATGTCTTTATTTAAATCAAAATTTTGGTTTCATTTCTTTTCCTGATGAGTTAACAACCGGCAGCAGCATTATGCCGCACAAAAAAAACCCCGATGTTTTTGAACTCATCCGTTCTCATTGTAATCGTGTTCAGGCTTTGCCCAACGAGATTATGTTGATGACAACAAATTTGCCATCTGGCTATCATCGGGATTTGCAATTAATTAAAGAACATATCATACCGGCATTTAAAAACATAAATGATTGTATCCAAATGACCGGCCTCATGTTGAGCAATATCAAAATAAAAAAAAATTTACTAAAAGATGAAAAGTTTGCATTCTTATTTAGTGTAGAAGAATTAAACAAACTTGTACTGCAGGGAATGCCTTTTCGGGATGCTTACAAAAAAATTGGTGCCGATATAGATGCCGGAAATTTTACCCATTCAAACTCACCGGTTCATACTCATCAGGGTTCAATAGGCAATCTTTGTAACAGCGAGATAGAGACAATGATGCAAAATATTATACAAAAATTCGATTTTGATAAAGTCAAAATTGCGTTACAACAATTATTAAGTTAGATTTGTCGCAATAATTTTTTATCACAATGGCCGATCAGTCTGTAAAAAAACACATTGCTATATTTGGTTCAACCGGTTCTATCGGTACCCAGGCGCTGGAGGTTATCCGTGCCAATAGCAATTTATTTGAAGTTGAGATATTAACAGCCCAAACCAATGATGAATTGCTGATTACCCAGGCGCTGGAATTTAGGCCCAATGCGGTTGTAATTGGCGATGAGACAAAATATAAAAAAGTAAAAGACGCTTTATCAATTACCGATATAAAAGTTTTTGCCGGCGAAGATGCCTTGGTAGAAGCGGCAGATTTTGATACCTATGATATGATGATAGCTGGCATTGTGGGTTTTGCCGGCTTAAAACCAACCTTAAAAGCAGTTGAAAAAGGCAAAGCCGTAGGCTTGGCAAATAAAGAAACACTGGTTGTTGCCGGCGATATTGTAATGCAGAAAGCCATTGAAAAAAGGGCCCCGATTATACCTGTAGATAGTGAACATTCTGCCATTTTTCAATGCCTGGTTGGCGAAGCAAGAAACCCCATTGAAAAAATTATACTAACGGCAAGCGGTGGGCCTTTTCTTGGTAAAAAACCTAACTTTCTGGTAAATGTAAAAAGAGATCATGCACTGCAACACCCCAACTGGAGCATGGGCGCAAAAATTTCTATTGACTCTGCAACCCTTATGAATAAAGGGCTTGAGATGATTGAAGCCAAGTGGCTTTTTAATTTACGGCCAGATCAGATTGAAGTGGTAATACATCCGCAAAGTATTATACACAGCATGGTGCAGTTTGAAGATGGCAGCGTAAAAGCACAAATGGGCCTGCCCGATATGAAATTGCCCATACAATACGCTATGGCTTTTCCCTTACGGATTAAAAATGATTTTCCACGCCTCAACTTTAAAAAATATCCTGCACTTAACTTTGAAGAGCCCGATGTTAAAACTTTCAGAAATTTATCACTTGCCATAGAGGCGCTCAACAAGGCCGGCAACATGCCCTGCATCCTCAATGCCGCCAACGAAATTGCCGTGTGGGCCTTTCTACGCAACCGTATCGGCTTTTTGGATATGACAGCCGTGGTAGAAAAAACCATGGAAAATGTTGCCTTCATCGAAAAGCCAACCTTAGAGGAATATTTTGAAAGCGACGGCGAAGCCCGTAATTTTGCCGCTTCGCTAATAAACCTGTAAAAGTTTTTTTTTGAGCCCGGCTTTAGATTAACTATGTAGCTTCATTGGCGTCGCACTCTTGTGCTTTTAATCAATATTGAACTTTTAAATACAAATATATTAATGAACATTACTTTATTAGCAATAAACTGGTCGGTGGTAGCTGTAAAAGTGGGACAGCTTTTACTGGCTCTTTCAATTCTTGTAATACTGCACGAATTCGGTCATTATATAACCGCACGATGGTTTAAATGCCGGGTAGAAAAATTTTATTTATTTTTCGATCCCTGGTTCTCCATCTTTAAAAAGAAAATTGGCGATACTGAATATGGTATTGGCTGGCTACCCTTGGGCGGCTATGTAAAAATATCCGGTATGGTAGATGAAAGCATGGATAAAGAAGCCATGAAACTACCTCCCAAAGATTACGAATTCAGGAGCAAACCAGCCTGGCAGCGTTTAATAATTATGCTTGCTGGTGTAATTATGAATGTGCTGGTGGCATTTCTGATTTATGCAATGGTACTGTGGGTTTGGGGCGATACTAAAATACCAATGAGCAGTTTACAAAATGGTATTGGTGTTCAAAACAAACAGATAAAAGATTTAGGTTTTAAAAGTGGCGATAAAATAATTGCCATCAATGGAAAACCGATAAAATATTTTGACGAACTAACCGAAAAGATTTTAATTGGTACCAAAGACAGAATTGTTGATTTGGAACGTGATGGTAAAAATATGCAAATCACAATACCGATAGATTTTCTTAATAAAGTAATTGAAAACCGTAAAGTTGCAAGAGGCTTCATTACACCAAGAGTGCCTGCATTAGTTGGTAAATTTGATTTACCTGCCGATACAACCAATGCTTACAAAGCCGGTTTTAGAGAAGGGGATAGGGTGATTGGCGCAGATTCAACTGCTATCACATTTTCGGATGAGATAAACTCTTACCTGGAAAACAAAAAAGATACTTACGTTTTCTTTAAATTATTAAGAGGAAACGATACCGTGAGTTATAAAACCAAGGTTGATTGTAATGGTAAAATAGGGCTTAGCTCTTTAACTGGTAAACAATACGACAGTTTGAAAGTTTATAAACTGGAAAACACAAGCTATACTTTTTTGCAATCTTTTCCGGCAGGTGTAAGCAAAGCAGTCAAATCTTTAAGCTCTTACATTGATCAGTTTAAAATGATTTTTAAACCAGAAACCGGTGCCTACAAAGGACTTGGGGGTTTTAAAGGAATGACTAATGCATTGCCCGGCACCTGGGATTGGGAAACATTCTGGTTGTTTACTGCTTTCATCTCAATCGTATTGGCATTTATGAATTTATTACCCATTCCTGCACTTGATGGTGGGCATGTAGTATTTACGTTATACGAAATGATTACCGGACGTAAAGCCAATGAAAAATTTTTAGAGTATGCACAGGTTGCAGGAATGATTATTTTATTTGGCCTGATGATCTATGCAAACGGTAACGATTGGTTTGGCTGGGGCAAAACAATCAATACGGATTGTACGTAATATGGATTAAAGTGCGTCAGCGAATTAAAAATCCTCAAAACAGCAATGTACTTTTCATTCTGTTTTGAGGATTTTTGTATTTAGTATGTGGCTACAATTATTTGTCAGCCTTTTTTACTTTTCGATTTGTTCATGATCTCCTCCATTGTTTTTAATTCAGGGTCGGGTTGTTGTTTTATGTAGATGGTAAATTCCTTTATCACGGCAGGGTTATCTCTCATGCTTACTTTTATATCAACCTGCTTTACGGCAATGTCTCTTTCTATCCAAAGGCTGTTGCCACTGAATTTGCCAGAGGAGGCCCAAAAGATAAGATGCGTACTGTCGAGTGGCACGTATTTACCATTAGCTAACTGGCCATCAATGTTAATATAGTTATAAGTTCCTTTTTTCAGACTATCCGTGTAGAGGTTAACGTAAATCTTTTCTACTTTTTGTGCCTTGGCAACAAAAGAGGAGCAAATAAATAAAGCGAGTAAATATTTTTTCAATTCTTATTTTGTTTGTACAAAGATTGAAAAAAATATGCCAAGGTTGCGTTAAGAATAGGGGATAAATGTTAATTTTTAGTTGTAGCTGTATCTTCAGGTTGTACGGCTGCCATCTCCGTATGTTTGTATTAGTTTTTGCATGCTGTCTTTTAAGTTGCCTGAGCCTTCATCAAAAAAACTGTCTTTCATTTTTTTGGATGCTTTGTTATCGGTTGATTTTTTTATGAGGGCCCTCACTTCTTCAAGTTCATCAAAATATTCAGTAATAATTTTTTCATAGAATGTGTTGGTTGCTTCAATGCCAATCAGCATGTCTTCATACTCATCCAGAATAGTGTAAATTTCTTTTACATTCTCCAGCGAGTGTCTTCGGGGTATCCTGTTAAATAAAGCGATTAATGCAGTTGAGGTAATATTCATACTGATTTTTACTGTAAAACAAATGTACTGAAATGTGCTGTACTGGTAAAGGTTAATATTTGGCTCTGATTTTTTTGGTTATTAGCTTAACAAATGAATGTTAAGAATAATTAAAAAAATAAAGGGAGCAACATAAGCTGCTCCCTGCAATCAATAAAAATTAAACAAAAACTAACTTATTTCTTTGGCATTAAAACGGCATCCACAACGTGTACTACACCATTGCTTCCTGTAAGATCGGCAGCGGTTACATTGGCGCCATTAATAGTTACTTTACCATCTTTAATAGCAACGGTAAGTTCTTCTCCCTGTAATGTCTTTACTTTCTGGCCATCTTTTAAATCTGCCGCTTTAACTGCACCTGCCACTACGTGGTAAGTTAAAATTTTAGTTAAAGTTGCTTTGCTTTCAGGCTTTAGTAAACCATCAACAGTACCGGCTGGCAATGCAGCAAATGCAGCATTGGTTGGTGCAAATACTGTAAATGGTCCTGCACCTTTTAATGTTTCAACCAAACCTGCAGCAGTTACTGCTGCAACTAGTGTAGTGTGATCGGTAGATCCGATGGCAACATCAACAATGTCTTTAGGGGCAGCCGGTGCCATTACTTCTTCTTTAACAGAATCCGTGGTTGCTACTGCAGTTTCTGTGGTTTTGGTTTCGCCGCTGTTGCAGGCTACAAATGATGTAGAAGTAATAGCTACAGCTACAAGCATGTTTAAAATGTTTTTTTGCATAATAATTTTTTTCTTTTAACACCTTCATTATTAAATTGTTTACTTTTTGTAAAAAAAATAAATTTAAAGGATATATTGTTTAAACTTCCTTTGTCTTACTTTTTATTACTTCAACAGTTCGCCTTTTTTTAATTATGCAACCCTAATTGAATAAACTAACTTCTGTCTGCCAGAAATATTTCAAGACTGTCGTTATTGTGTCCTGCTTTTGCCCATTCTTTAATAATATCGCTATCAATATCTTCGTATATATCCATTTTACCCCGATTACCTGATAACCCTTTGATAGGAATCAGCATCAGATAATGTGGTTCAACATATTCCGGATGATGATCTAAGGTATATCCTTGTACCTGAAGATATTTGTACCCTTTCTGTTGTAAATTATTTAGCGCTTCCTTTGTAAGGGGCTTGTGGCTGAGAAAGTTGTTTTTCACTTCATTTGTCATAAAACTAATTTCTATAAATAACAATGCAGCTATAACAAAGTTCAAAATTAGTTTAGGTAATGGCGTTTAAAGTTATTGGTATAGTTTAGAAGAAATGCAGCCCTGGTTTTTATTGCAGAAATCTGGCAATTTTTAAAATCCTATATAACAGATTTTTTCATGCAAACACTGTTTTCAACATTTAAATATTGCCCGTAGCTTTCTGTAATCATATATCCTGCCTTTTTATACAAACGGATTGCTTCAGGTTGTTTTTTGCCAGTTTCTAAAAGGTATTCCAGGTAATTCAATTCGGCAGCCCAAATTTCAAGCTCGTTTAAAATTTTCATTGCAACACCATGGCCACGGTACTGGGGTAATACAAACATCCGTTTAATTTCCACTTTTAATTCATCATAAACCTTAAAGGCTCCGCAACCAATTGCCTTTTCATCCACAAAACAAACAACTACATTGCGAATGGATGCAATTTTGTTGAACTGTGCATAAAAAGCATGTTCATCGCCGTCCCGCTCTCTTAAATCTGCATCCAGCATAACTACCAGGTTTTTAAAATTAATGTTATCCGAATCTGTTCTGATAAAACGTGTCATAAAAAAATGAGTAATTACAATTTTTAAATTTAATTTTTATTGATGGCAAATACATGCAGCAGTTCCCCATTATTTGTAATTTCTTTATTTAAACTAAAGCCCAGTTTTTTTAATAATTGAATAGATGCAATGTTTGCCGGAACAGTAGTGGCTAAGATAGTTTCATGTTCGCCTGTGTTTAATAAATGCTGTAAAATTTCATTGCTGGCTTCAAATGCGTAGCCCTGCAGGTTATAAGCAGGAAGAAAAGCAAAACCGATATCGGGATAATTTAGATAATCACGTTTAATAAATGTAACCAAACCAATAGGCGTTTGGTTATCCTGCAATGTTACAACCCTGTAACTGATGGCGGGATTGCTGATTATCTTTTCAATATAATTATCAGCATCTTTTGTAGTTCTGATATTTCTGTCGCCAATAAATTTTATCCAGCCGGCTGTATTCACCAGGTCAAAAATGAATGCATTATCATCAGTATTCAGTTCTCGCAAAAAAAGCCTTGCTGTTTTATAATTTGTATTCACTGGTTGTTTTATATTATTATTGTTCTAAAAGTCAGGTTCACCCTGGGTTTTAAAATTTTTGTTGTTGGTGGCAACCGGTGCAGCCAGTGTGTTTGCGTGGTATCTTTCATAACCAGCAAGCTGCCATGTTCAAGCATTACAGATGCAGTCTCTTTGGTTGCTTTATGTTTAAAAGAAAATTTCCGTTCGGCTCCAAAACTTAATGAACCGATAGCTCCATCTTTTTTCAAATCTTTTTCTCCATCGCTGTGCCAGGCCATTCCTTCTTCGCCGCTGTGGTATAAATTAAGCAGGCACGAGTTAAAGCTTTCTCCGGTTTCAGTTTCTATTTTTGTTTTTAGTTCAAAAAGTTCTTTTGTCCAGGGTAAAGCTTTTTTTGTTCTGTTTGAATAGGTGTATTCAAATTCAATATCGCCATACCAGGCCACTTTTCTTTTTGTGATGATGAGCTTGCCAAAAATAACTGCTTCATCATTTTTCCATTCAATATTGCTGAGTAAACTATTTAAGTAGTGATCTGCTTCTGTTTTGGGAAATATCTTTCCATAATAATTTACAATGCCGTCTTTTGGCAGTATGTTTTGTGTGCTGTTTATGCTATCGCTGAATAAATCCATGCTATTTGTCTTACTAAATAAAATTATAACACCAGTTGTGTGTACAGCCTGGTAAGGGTTTCGACAGGGTCAATGCAAAAACCGGGATGCACTTTTGAAGTCTGGATAATAGTACTGCGTGTTGCAGTGAGCCAGCGAAAGCGGCCAGCAATATCTAAATTGCCAATTGGCCCCGCATGGTCATCTCCTTTGCAAATACGTTCAACAGATTGTAAATTCTGCAGCAGTTCTTGCTTATCAATTTGCGTACAAAAGATTCGTAATCTTTCTTCATCCAGCGTGTACATAACCTCTAAAAAATTAAGTTTGCTGCAATATAAAATTACACCAACGTTCAGAAACTCTTCCCGCTCTACCTTTGGTACCACACGTACAACGGCATATTCAAATAAGTGCGTTTGCTGCATGTTGGGCTTCTTTTACTAAAATGTTTGAATTTGCTAAACGGGTTTCTAAAAACTGAATATACATTTCCCTATGTTCAGCAGTTGACTTAAAGTTTGTGTCGCCAATAAGCCAGTCATCCGGAATCAGATTTACTATTGCCTGTATTTTTTTGTTGGTTAGTATCGAATGAAAAGATGTATTTACGTTTTCCAATTCTGTGGCCTGCTTTAAAAGCACATGATCTTTTATCAACGTAAATGGCCGCAATGCCTGTTGCTGCCAGTTTTGAGGATTGTGGTGAAAATATAAACATGCACCATGATCTATCAACCACAATTCTTTATGCCACCAAAGCATGTTGGTGTTACGTACTGTACGATCCATGTTTGTCAGCAGGCAATCAAGCCATACAATTTGCGATGCAAGCATTGCATCTACTTTTGTAACTGCAGGATCAAAACTTATAGAGCCGGAAAGATAATGCAGCGCCAGGTTTAAGCCGGTGCTTGCTTTTAACAGGTCCTGTATTTCTTCATCAATGTTTGCAAAAATAATTTCTGGTACACGTAGCCCGAGTGCTCTGGCAATTTCACCACCAATCAATTCTGCTATCAATGCTTTTATACCTTGCCCTGCACCTCTGAATTTTAAAACATACATAAACCCGTCATCAGCCTCCACAATTGCCGGCAGCGATCCTCCTTCACGCAAAGGCGTAATATAGCGGGTTACATTAACGGCCCTTATTTCGGGTTGATTATTGATCATGTTGCTAAATTAATTCTTTTAATGCTAACCATATCTGTTTGATTTTATTCAAAACTTTACCTGCCAAACCATTGTCAATAATGTTACATTTGTTAACGTAATTTAAAAATTTAATTGTAAATACAATCGTGTACTATGAACTGGACTTTGATAGCTGTTTTTGCCTATCTGGCTATTTTATTATTTACATGTGTGATAATAATTTTTGAAACTCAAAACAGCAGTAAAACACTTGCATACCTGCTGTTTTGCGTGTTTGTACCGATTATAGGACTTTTTTTTTATTATGCATTTGGTGTAAATTACTGGAGAATAAAAAAGTATGCTGATAAAGAAGCAGAAGATGAAAAATTACTGAGGCAGATAAATAAAATTTCGCCGCATTACCAACAGGCTTCAATTATTAAAGATGATTATTCTTTGCAGGAAAGTACTGAACTGGCCAACATGATCATTAAAGATATTAAGAGCCCGTTAACCCGTAATAATAAAGTAAAATTACTGGTAAATGGAGAACAAAAATTTCCTGAACTTATAAATGCACTCAGCAAAGCAACCCATCATATACACCTGGAGTATTACATTTATGAACAAGATGAAATTGGGAAAAAGATTATTGAAGTACTTATACAGAAAGCACTAGAAGGAATAGAAGTTCGTTTTATTTATGATGATTTTGGTAGCCCATCTATAAAAAAGAAAACGGAAAAACGAATGCAGGAAGCCGGAATTGAAATACATCCGTTTTCAAAAATACATTTTTACTTATTGGCCAATCGTATTAACTATCGCAACCACCGCAAGATTGTGGTTATTGACGGGCAAACAGGTTTTGTAGGTGGCATTAATGTAAGTGATAAATATATTAATGATACAAAGCAAAAGCTGTTTTGGCGTGATTCACATTTACGTATTGACGGACCAGGGATTTATTACCTGCAGTTTCTCTTTTTATCCGACTGGAATTTTTGTTGTGGACCAGTGCAGATAAAGCCAGCATATTTTGCACAGCATTTTAATAACAATGAAGATACACATGTGCAGATTGTTGGCAGCGGCCCCAATTCAATCCAGCCATCGGTTATGTTTGCGGTATTGCAGGCCATCTATCTTGCACAAAAAGAAATTTTAATTACCACACCGTATTTTATACCCGGCGATAATATTATGGATGCACTACGTATTGCTGCATCAAGCGGACTGAGCGTAAAGTTACTGGTGCCGGGCAAAGGCGATTCAAAAATTGTGAATGCAGCTTCAAAAGCTAACTACGCTTCGTTACTGAAGGCAGGCGTTGAAATTTATTTTTACCAAAAAGGTTTTATACATGCAAAAACTATGGTTACCGATGGTACTTTATCGGTAATAGGTACTGCCAATATGGATTACCGCAGTTTTGAATTAAATTTTGAAGTGAATGCAATGGTTTACGAGGCTGCATTTGCCGAAAAAATGCGCCAGGTATTTTTTGAAGATTTAAAACACGCAAAACAAATGACTTTAAAAAAATGGGAACAGCGCCATATTATTTACAAATTATCAGAACGGGTTGCCCGGTTATTTTCGCCGGCATTGTAATTTAGTATAAAGATTTACCCATAATGCGCTTGTACAACTTTGGGAAAGAATTCCATTGCCAACCTGCAAAACGGCCACGCTGCACTACCAGTGTATTATCCAGCTCAGGTTCAAGATAATAATGAAAAGCAAAATTTCCTTTAGGGTTTTCCCATCCGAGTTCTTGCCCAAAGCGCAGATCATTAAAAATTAACGTGTCGTTTCTTTTTTCAACCGTGTAATAACCTTTTGAAAAGCGGATGAGTTGATCCGTTTCTTTTCTATCCTCCACGCCATCCAATAAATATTTTTGTTGCGAAAAATATTGTAGTGGCATTTCTTTTGATTTATCAAATACCGACCGGTAGCCTGTGTAATAACCACTATCACTACTGGCAACCACAAACCAAAGCCAGCTTTGTAATGGGGCAGGCGTGGTGAGATAATTTGTGTACCGTATCTTTTGAGTAGCAAATAATTTTTTTACATCCCGTTCAATTACTACTTTATTAATTACACAATAGCATAAATATAAACTGCAAAAACCAAGACAAAGCCGCCACCAGATTTTTCTTTGTTTTTTGAAAGACCTTAATACTATCAGCATAACCAGGCAAATGCCTGGTATTAAAGAGAAAAACGGATCGGCCACATAAATAATATTAAAGCTAATGCGGTAATGACTGAAAGGCTCAAACCAGCCCACGCCATAATTATTAAAAGCATCTAAAAAAATATGGGTAAGAATAACGGCCCCAAAAAATACGCCCCATCTTGTAAAAGATATATTGTGTGGCCGGTGCCATTTTTCTGCAAAATAAGTTAACAGCAAAGTTGCTGCCAGGCAAAAAATAATTGAATGGGCAAACCCACGGTGAGCCAGTAAATTACTGCTTGTATTTAAAAAAAATGAAGCAATAAAATCAACATCGGGAATGCTTTGCGCCAGTGCCCCCCAAAGCATGGCCTTTTTACCAACCTTATGCCCGGCAAAAGCTTCGCCCATGCATGCGCCAAGGGCAATATGTGTAAGAGAATCCATTGGGTGCAATTTAGGTAAATAAGTGCAGAGGGAAATTGTTTATGAGGATTGGTTAAGGAAGATTGTCTGACATTATCGGAACATTTTTACTGTGATTTTCTGGAATGGTAATTCAATTATTATAAGGCTGCAGTTTTTTGAAATGCAAAGGTTTTTTATTGCGGCATTTCGGTTCGTTAGACACAAACCGAGGCGAAGTTAATTCAGATATTTTTGTTTTTTATTGATACTGTATTTAATACGGTGACTCCAACGCACAAAAAAAAATCGTAGGCAGAGATGATACTACCCGTTGGTTGAAAATCGGACAGGGGAACGTGTATACAATAATAGAAAAATGATTCGTGAGATACGAACCGAGTCGAATGATTTGGATATTTATTTTTTAGTCCATAATGGGAACTCGGCATTATCTGTGCATGTCATTGAATTTATAACATTTTCAAAATTGAAACTTTCGTATTTTGAAACAATATTGTAAACATCTTCATAACCTTTAGCACCTTGTGGAATTAAACATCCATCTTCTTTCCCTGATAATGCCAGCCATACATCTGGTAACCAAGGGCCTTCATCTGTATTAATAAATTTTATTTCCTCAATGTTATCCCACATTATCTGCCCGGTTTTCTTTTCAGGATGTTCGACCCGGATATAAGTTTCAGTAATTGTGACTGTGTAATCTTCTTCAGGAAACCATGGCTTCGCTGGTTCTTTCTTTTTGAATATTTTATCAAATAATCCCATTCTTAGTTTTTAATTTACTGATGAGTTGCTTTTATTTTTCTATGCTTCAATAAAAGTTCCTCAATGGTATGCCGTACAAGTGAGTGACACAACGATGTTGACCAAAGAACAAATGCCTGTCCCAAAAAAATAAAACATCTTAACTCGCACTTCGACTTCGCTCAGTACTGGCAACAAGCCCCTTCGACTTTGCTCAGTACCTTACTATTTTACATACACCGACCCCGCAGCATTCTTTACATATTTATTCAACCACTGATTTTGCTCCCAAAGCATGTGCAGAATATTTTCTTTGGCTGCATAGCCGTGGCTTTCAAAAGGCAGTTGCACAAAACGAACGGTGCCGCCGTGGCCTTTTATGGCATTGTACAGGCGTTCGCTTTGTATGGGAAAAGTGCCGGGGTTATTGTCGGCTTCGCCATGTATCATTAACAGTGGCGTTTTAATTTTATGGGCAAAACTAAACGGACTCATTTTAAAATACACTTCGGGTGCCTGCCAATAAGTGCGCTCTTCGTTTTGAAAACCAAAGGGCGTAAGTGTGCGGTTGTATGCACCACTGCGGGCAATGCCAGCTTTAAATAATGAAGTGTGTGCAACAAGATTGGCCGTCATAAATGCACCATAACTGTGGCCGCCAACCGCTACACGGTTACGATCGCCAACACCCATTTCTGCAATTTTATCAATGGCAGCTTCGGCGCTCCAGGTAAGCTGATCTACAAAATTATCGTTGGGTTGTTTGTCGCCTTCGCCAACAATGGGGAACTCGGTGTTATCCATAATGGCAAAACCCTGCGTGGCCCAAAACACAATGGAACCATAGCCCACTCTTGTAAAAGTATATTTGCTGCCACGGAGTTGTGCGGCATCGCTGGCACTTTTAAACTCTCGTGGATAGGCCCACATCATTACGGGTAATGCGCCATCTCTTTTTACATCGTAGTCTTTTGGTAAATACAAATCGGCTGCAAGGTCAACACCATCTTTGCGTTTGTAAGTAATTTTTTGTTTGGTAATGCCACGCAAACCGGGTTGCGGATCGGCGAATGCGGTGATGGCTTTGGTGGAATTATTTTTAAGGTCACGCAAATAATAATTGGGCTGCTCTGTTTGCGATTGTTTGTTGGTAACGATGGTCATTTTATCGTAATCCAAAACGGTTGTTACGGTTTCGTAATAAGGTTCCTGGCAACGCCAGAGTTGTTTTGTTTCTTTTGTATTGATGTCGAAGCTGTTTAAAAAAGGAAGATCGCCTTTTGCAGAAGCGCCCATGCCACGCATTACCAATTGACTGCCGTTGATAAGTTTGATTGTGTTGCGGCCGTATTTATTTTTTTCGGTTAGGGGAGTGCCGGGATCGTTGTAAGCATCATCTGTACTGCGGTCTATCAAAATCTCCATTTTATTATCTGCCGTAAGCCTGCTCATTTTTAGGCGGTGTTTTGCTCTTGAACTTTCGGTAATAAAGAAAGATCCGTTAACTATATCGCTTACATTACTGATGCGTTCTGCAGTTTTTACAAGTTCTTTGGCATTGCCTGTAAATGGTGCTGCCAGTATGTAAGCAGCATCGTGGTAATCCATTTTCTTTTTAATGAGGCCACTGTCTAAAGGCTCAATCCATTGCAGGGTTGCGGGAGAATTATCTAACCAGTTGTAACCACGTGGTGCATTTAAAACGTTGTCGTTTCCACGGGGTTCCAGTTCGCTGCTGGGCAGTTTGGCAATTGTTTTTACTAAAGCGCCATTCATGTCGGTTACCATCATAGTACTGTTAAAACCGTAAGCGGTTACCAGGTAACTGAATGGTTTGTCAATTCTTTCAACCAGTAAATATTTTTTATCAGGCGATATTTGAACACTGCTGTAAATAGCAGGCGCCCCAATTTTTGTTTCGCTGCCATTTGTGTTTTTTACTAATTGTGTGGTGGCATAAAACTCAAACTGAGTTTCATCAAAAGGCGATTTTATAAGATCCTGAAAAGTAGGACTGGCAGCAACCTTGCCCAGGTTTTGTTGCACAACCGGGCCTTTAGGCGCCACTGGTTTTTTAGGCGCCATTGCCAATTGTTGATTTACGGCGGTGTACAATAAACTGTTGTTATCAATCCAATCTATTGTGCCTAATACCAAATTAACGGTGGCTTTATTTACTTTAGTTGCTTTGTGTGTTTTAATATCAATTACATAAATATCAATAGCGGCGTTGGTTGTGTTGGTGAAGGCAGCTTTATCTTCATTGGGGCTCCATTGCAGGTTGCCGGCTTTTAAATTTATTGGTAAACCGCTAACAGCAAATTCTTTACCGCTTGCCATTTCTTTAATGCTGATGCCTGTTGTGTAAGCACTGCGGCTTGGGCCAAAATTATTTGGGTTGATACGTAAACCTGCAATGCGTAACTCAGGCTGGGCAAGGTCTTCAACCGATGGCATGCTGCTGCGTTCCAGTATCAGCATGTATTGTCCTTTACTATCAAAACTTACGCCGGGCGTTGGTTTGGCCATTACCAGGTCGAAAATTTCTTTGGGCGGAGTTTGATATTGAATGGCATCTTGCGCAAAAATACTATTACAAATGAATAGCATTGCTACAATGAAGTTTTTTTTCATGAGCGTTAGTTTTTTAGCCTCACCCTCGTTCCCTCTCCAAAAGAGAGGGAGGCCGGGCGGTTGGTTGTTAATATATCTTTTGTAATTAAGCATTTCAGCATTTGTTTTATATTGGGCATTAATTATTCCAGCATTTCAATTTGATATGCCAACCCTTTGTTTTACAAATTCATTTTTCTCCAGTTCATTCAATATGAACATGGCGAGATCGCCTGCATTTATTTTGTAGTTATTTTGTTCGGGTGGATAATTGGCTTTGGTAATATAACTGCCGGTTGGGCCGGCGTTAATAATATTTGGCGGACAAACAAATGTCCAATCCAGACCGCTTTCATTTAAAAGTTCAAAGGCTTTTTTATGTTCCAAACCTACCGCTTTATATTCTGCTGGGTAGTCATCTTTATCAACAAGCAGCGAGTTTTCATCTGCATTTAAAACACCCAAACCGCCAATGGCGATTATTCTTTTTACACCAGCTTTCTGCATTTGTTTAATAATATTCTTCATGCCAAGCGTACGGGTTTTATCGGTGCCATCCATATTGCCCCCAATGGCCGATATTACAGCATCGCAGCCTTTAATGGCATTAAATACTTCGCTTTCATCAAACAAAGCGCCTTGTAACAAATGCAGGTTTTCGGTTTCAAGGTAATCTGTGGTGTGTACATTTCTGCCGAAGGCTTTAACATGATTTTTTTTAAACAATGCCTGTTGTACCAGTTGCTTGCCTACCATGCCGGTTGCCCCAAATATTATCAGTTTCATTTTTTTAATTTTTGATGAAGTTAATTCAATTGCCTCTGTGTACATCTGCAAATTCTGCGCCTTTTTTATCAAATACCGATTTTGCAAACGTGCAAAGCGGTAGAATTTTAATATGGTTTGCTCTGGCATATTCAGCGGCAGTATGCACCAGTTGATAACCCACATTTTTACCTCGCAGTTCATCCGAAACTTCGGTGTGGTCTATAATCATAAGATCGGGGCCTGTTAGGGAATAGGTCATTTCTGCCAGTACTGTGCCGTTTTCTTCTACATAAAAAGAACCTTTATCGCCATCCTGTTTTTGTTTTATCAGCATTTTGTAAAATTTTACTGAATTTACGAAATAAGTTTTTTTGTTACCGATTTTGTGTACATATTTGCAATAGTAATGAAAATGATAAATATAAATAGCAATGGTTGGTGGTGGAGCACAGTCAAATGACGTGCCTCATTGCTATTGATATGAAAAATAGTTTGAACCCGGCACGAGTGCCGGGTTTTTTAATAAAATAATATGAAGAAGATTATTATAGAAACTACATTCAAAAAGATATTATCGGATGTTTATACACCGGTGGGTATATACCTACGGCTGCGTGACCGTTTCAGAGATACCATACTTTTAGAGAGTACCGATTTTCATGCTGGCGAAAACAGCTATTCTTTTATCGGAATCAATGCTGTTGCAGGTATTGAAATCAGCAATCCTTCAGCCATCGAATTTAAACTACCCGGACAAACAGCCGAACGCATAAAGCTTGATAAAAATGCCAATGTGCCACAACTTCTTTGGGATTTTATGCAAAGATTTCAGGTAAAAGAAGCTGCTGCAAAGCCTGTAAATGTTGCACAGGGTTTATTTGGTTATACCAGTTTTGATGCAGTGCAGTTTTTTGAAAACATACAGACGATCGACAACGGACGACAGACCACAGAAATACCGCTGATGCGTTACCGGCTTTACCAATACGTTATTGCCATCAATCACTTTAAAGATGAATTGTTTATTTGCGAAAATCATTTTGCTGGTATTGAAAGTGAAGTAGGATTGATTGAAAATTTGATAAAGAGTAAAGATGTTCCGGGCTTTCCTTTTAAAGCTCTGGGAGAAGAGAGTTCAAATATTACAGATGCCGCCTACATTGAGATTGTGAAGAAAGGTGTGGCCAGTTGTCATAGAGGCGATGTGTTTCAAATTGTATTGAGCAGAAGATTTGAACAGCAATTTAATGGTGATGAATTCAATGTATATCGTGCATTACGTAGCATCAATCCATCTCCTTATTTATTTTATTTTGATTATGGCGATTATAAACTGATGGGTTCCTCGCCCGAAAGTCAGTTGATTGTTGAAAAGGGCAAAGCCATTGTACACCCAATTGCTGGTACTTTTAAAAGAACAGGTGATGATGAAGAAGATAAAGCCTTAGCCATTAAACTGGAGAATGATGAAAAGGAAAATGCAGAACACGTTATGCTTGTTGACCTGGCAAGAAATGATTTGAGCCGTATGTGTAGCGATGTACAAGTAACACAATATAAAAAGATAAATTATTACAGTCATGTTATTCATTTAGTGAGTGAGGTAACGGGTAAGGTTGGGCCAGAAGCAAATCCGTTTAGATTAATGGCAACCACTTTTCCGGCGGGCACATTAAGCGGTGCACCAAAAATAAGAGCCATACAATTAATTAATGAATACGAAACAACGGCCCGTAGTTATTATGGAGGTGCCATTGGTTTTATAGGTTTTGATGGCTCCGTAAATCATGCCATTATGATACGCACTTTTTTAAGCAGGAATAATACGCTGATTTACCAGGCTGGCGCCGGTGTAGTAGCAGTGAGTAATCCGGAAAGTGAATTGCAGGAAGTGAACAATAAATTAAATGCTTTGAAACAAGCCATTAAGTTGGCGCAAAATATTGGGTGATGAAAATTCTTGTTTTTGATAATTACGATTCATTTACTTACAACCTTGTTCATCTTGTAGAAAAAATTACAGGAGAAAAAGTTGGGGTTTATAGAAACGATCAGATTGCTTTAGCAGATATAGCCGCTTATGATAAAATTATTTTATCACCCGGCCCTGGTATTCCTGAAGAAGCAGGTTTGTTATTACCATTGATAAAAGAATACGCTGCCACAAAATCTATACTGGGCGTATGTTTGGGGCACCAGGCCATTGCAGAGGCGTTTGGTGGAAAGTTGATAAACTTAAGTACGGTTTTTCATGGTGTGGCTACAAAAATACAAATAGGCAATAGGCAATTGGCAACAGGCAAATGCCTCTTTAATGAATTACCCGATGAAATTGAAGTAGGCCGTTATCATAGTTGGATTGTGAGTGATGAAAATTTTCCGGATGAACTGGAAGTAACGGCAAGAGATGCAAATGGTTTCATCATGGCATTGCAACATAAAACTTTTGATGTGCAGGGTGTACAGTTTCACCCGGAGAGTGTATTAACGCCCGATGGTGAACAAATTTTACGTAACTGGTTAAAGTATTGATATGAAGAAGATATTGAATTATTTATTTGAACATAAAAGCCTGAGCAGAGAGCAGGCCAAAGAAGTATTGCATAATATTTCAAACAATATCTACAGCGATGCAGAGATTGCAGCTTTTATTACTGTGTATTTAATGCGCAGCATTACCATTGAAGAGCTGCAGGGTTTTAGGGATGCGTTGATGGAACTTTGTGTGCCGGTTGATTTGAAAGGACAGGATGTAATTGATATTGTTGGCACCGGCGGCGATGGAAAAAATACTTTCAACATTTCAACCCTTAGTTGCTTTATTGTAGCAGGTACGGGTACAAAAGTTGCCAAGCATGGTAACTATGGCGCATCTTCAATAAGCGGCAGCAGTAATGTAATGGAGCAGTTGGGTTATACTTTTAAAAAAGATAGTGATACATTGAATAAAGAACTGGATGAGGCCAATATTTGTTTTTTACATGCACCGCTTTTTCATCCTGCATTAAAGGTTGTTGGGCCCATCAGAAAAAATCTGGGTGTTCGTACTTTTTTTAACATGCTGGGTCCAATGGTAAATCCGGCTTCGCCAAAGTATCAGTTGGTTGGGGTTTATAATTTAGAAATGGCGAGAATTTATAATTATTTATTGCAGCAGGGTAGCAGTGCATTCACTATAATACACAGTCTGGATGGTTACGATGAAATTTCTTTAACAGGCGATGTGAAAGTAATTACCAATGCCGGCGAAAAAATTTACAGTGCCGAAGATTTGGGAAAGCGTACCGTAAGCCCGATGGATATTCATGGAGGTAACTCCGTTGAAGAAGCCGCTAAAATATTTTTAACCATTTTAAAAGGCGATGGAAGCTGGGCACACAATGCGGTGGTGCTGGCTAACTCCGCCATGGCACTGCAATGCACGGGTAAGTATGCATCTTATGGTGAATGTTATCAGATGGCGGTGGAGAGTTTGGAAAGTGGTAAGGCGTATCAATCTTTACAAAAACTAATTTTGCCAAAATGAAAAATATACTGGAAGAAATAATTGAAAATAGAAAAAAAACTGTTGCTCAGTCAAAAAATATTATATCTATGCAGGCATGGGAGATGATGCCTTTTTACAAGCGGACATGTTTATCATTAAAAAAAAATCTGCTTAATGAAAACCTTACTGGCATTATTGCGGAATTTAAAAGAGCTTCTCCATCAAAAGGAATTATAAATGCTGATGCTGATATTTTTGATGTGGCATTGGATTATGAAATGAATGGAGCCGCTGCCGTATCGGTTTTAACTGAGCCAATATATTTTAAAGGCAACAGCGATGATTTAATGGGTATAAGGGCAGTCATGAAAATTCCTTTGTTAAGAAAAGATTTTATTTTTGATGAATACCAGATCGCTGAATCAAAAGCAATTGGTGCTGATGTTATTTTATTGATAGCTGCCTGCTTAACAGCGGTAGAAGTAAAACGATTGGCTACCTTTGCAAATAATATTGGATTGGAGGTTTTACTTGAACTGCATGATGAAGATGAACTGGAGCATATTTGCGATGCAACAACCCTCATAGGTATTAATAACCGCAACCTTAAAACATTTGAGGTTGATATAGAAAGGAGTTTACGGATGGCAGCGCAGATACCGGACGATAAAATAAAAATTGCGGAAAGTGGCATCAGCAATGTAGAAACAATACAGGTATTTAAAGATGCAGGATTTAAAGGATTTTTGATGGGAGAAAATTTTATGAAAGAAAAAAATCCTGGCGAAGCATTTAAACAATTTGTACAAAAGTTAAAACAAATATAATTATGAACACCAAAGTTTGCGGCATTACACAATTAAAACAATTGCAACAGTTAGATGGACTGGATATTGATTTTGCAGGATTGATTTTTTACAAAGATTCTCCACGTTATGTAGGCGATAAAATTGCTGCAGCAGATCTTAAAAATTCTGATTTTGATTTAAAGAAAGTGGGGGTTTTTGTAAATGCTGATTATGATGAAATTATGCAGGTGGTAGAAGATTATGGATTGGATGTAGTGCAGTTGCATGGCGATGAAAGTCCGGATTTGTGCGAAGAACTTTCGGAAGAAGTGGAAGTGATAAAAGCTTTTAAAGTTAAAGACAGCAAGACTTCTATTGATGAAATGGTAGCTGATTATGATGAGGTTTGCGATTACTATTTATTTGATACCGCATCATCAGATATGGAAGGCGGCACCGGTAAACAATTCGATTGGAAGTTATTGACCAAGGCTAAAATTGAAAAGCCTTTCTTTTTGAGCGGCGGTATTGGTGTGGATGATGTTGCCAAAGTGAAAGGATTTAAACATCCTGATTATTATGCGGTGGATATTAATAGTAAGGTAGAAAAAGAGCCGGGAGTGAAGGATATGGGAATGGTGCTGCAGTTCAGACAAGGGTTGAAAAAGTAAGCCCCCCTCCGCCTCCTGTCCTTCGGCTACGCTCAGGATGAGGGGGAACTTTGGAATATGAAAATTTAAAAAAGGTTACACAAACCCCGACAGCGGTTGAAAACCCTGTCGGCGGTTGTGGAGAAGATAACTGTTAACTGTTTAGATTTTTTTGCAAAACATAATTAAAGCAGAATAAAGATTTGCTGTACAAGAGTGCGACGCCACCAAAGCCCAACAAAGAAATTCAGCTCGTCAACAAAAAGCAACATTTGGCAAAGCCAAATTAAAAATATAAAATGAATTACACAGTTAATGAACATGGATATTACGGCAACTTCGGCGGGGCTTTTATTCCCGAAATGTTGTACCCAAACGTAAAAGCGTTGCAGGAAAATTATTTGAAAATTATTTATGAAGGCGGTTTTCAAAAAGAATATTTGCAACTGCTGAAAGATTATGTGGGCAGGCCAACACCGCTTTTTTATGCAGAGCGGCTCAGCAATAAATACAACAGCCATATTTATTTAAAGCGGGAAGATCTTTGCCATACCGGTGCACACAAAATTAATAATACAGTTGGACAAATTTTACTGGCGCAACGGCTTGGTAAAAAAAGAATCATTGCAGAAACCGGTGCCGGCCAGCACGGTGTTGCAACCGCAACCGTGTGTGCATTAAAAGGGCTGGAGTGCATTGTGTACATGGGCGAAAAAGACATTGAACGCCAGGCACCCAATGTTGCAAGAATGAAAATGCTGGGAGCCACTGTGGTGCCTGCATTAAGCGGCAGCAAAACTTTAAAAGACGCCACCAACGAAGCCATACGTGACTGGATAAATAACCCGATTGATACACATTATATCATCGGCTCGGTGGTTGGGCCGCATCCGTATCCGGATATGGTGGCCAGGTTCCAGAGCATCATCAGCCAGGAAATAAAAAAACAACTGCTTGAAAAAACGGGCAGCGAATTGCCAACGCATGTAGTTGCCTGTGTGGGTGGTGGCAGCAATGCAGCCGGTGCATTTTATAATTTTTTAGACGATGAAAGTGTGAAGCTTGTTGCAGTAGAAGCTGCCGGTTGCGGCATTAACAGCGGCATGAGTGCAGCCACAACGCAACTGGGTAAACCGGGTATTTTACATGGCAGTAAAAGTTTGCTGATGCAAACAGCAGATGGCCAGGTTACAGAGCCACACAGCATTTCAGCGGGATTGGATTATCCGGGCATTGGCCCCTTGCATGCAAATTTGTATGAAAGTGGCCGTGGAATTTTTATGAGTGCAACCGATGAAGAAGCTTTACAGGCTGCTTTTGAATTGAGCAAACTGGAAGGTATTATTCCTGCATTGGAAACTGCTCATGCATTATTTATTTTAAACAAAATGGATCTTAAAAAAGAAGATGTGGTGGTGGTTTGTTTAAGTGGAAGAGGGGATAAAGATTTGGATACTTACATGAAATATTTATGAACAAACTCGACAAGCTTTTCTCAGAAAAAAATAAAAACATTTTAAATGTTTACTGCACAGCCGGTTATCCTCAGTTTAACTCTACTTTGGAAGTAATGGAAGCATTGCAACAAAGTGGTGCCGATATTATTGAACTGGGCATTCCTTACAGCGATCCTATTGCCGATGGGCCGGTTATTCAGCAAAGCAATATGCAGGCATTGGAAAATGGTATGACGATTCACTTGCTTTTTGAGCAACTAAAAAATTTAAGAATTACCGTTCAAACGCCTTTAATATTGATGGGTTACATGAACCCCGTTTTACAATTTGGTATTGAAAAATTTTGCACCGCCGCTGCTGAAGTTGGCGTAGATGGAATTATTTTACCAGACCTGCCCATGTACGAATTTGAAACGCAATATCAGCAGTATTTTACAAAAAATAATTTAAAATTTATCTTTTTAGTAACGCCCGAAACAGGTGAAGAAAGAATAAAGCAGATTGATAAACTGAGCAGCGGATTTTTGTATGCGATATCCTCTTCTTCCACAACCGGTAGCTCACAAAACCCGACTGATGCCGAAGATCAGCAGGGATATTTTAAAAAACTGCAACAAATGAATTTAACCAATCCCATTCTTGTTGGCTTTGGCATAAAAGATAAAAACACCTTTGATGCAGCCTGCAAACACACTAACGGCGCCATTATTGGCTCGGCATATATTAAGGCTTTGCACAATACTGCCGATATTGCCGGTTCTACTAAAGATTTCATAAATGGTATAAAAGGCTAATTCTGTGTGCAAAAAACTCAGTAAATTGCACTACAATATTTTAAAATGATGAAAAGAATTTTCCCGTTCCTGTTTTTATTGTTGGCAGCAAGTATGATAGCTGAGTATAGTTTTGCACAAGCTGGAAAAGCAAAACCCAAAACAAAAACAAAAGCCGCAGCAAAAACTTCTACCGCTGCTGAATTTAATATCAACGGTACAGTTACCGGTTTTGCCGAAGGTACTACTGTTGAATTTTTAAACGGACAAACAGGCGCAACCGAAAAAACTACCACACTTAAAGGCGGCAAATTCAGCTTTAAAGGAAAAATGGAACGCCCCGATTTTAAGATCATACTTTTTAACAGGCAGCAACCTTACATCACTGTTTTTTTAGATAACAGCAATGTTGCCATCACCGGCGACAAAGCAACGATTGAAAAATCAAAAATTAACGGATCCTCATCGCACACAGCTTTTGAGCAGTTTAATACCATGCTGGAACCGTACCAATCGGTATTTGTTGAAAACGGAGAATACGACGAAGCCAAGTATAATAAGGCGCTCAAACTGATGGATGATTTTGTAACCACCCATACCGATTCTTACATTACGCCGCTGGCTGTAATCAGGTACAATCAGATTGCAGATGATATTCTAAAAACAGAAGCGCTTTACAACAAACTCGATCCTAAAATTAAAGCAACAGCTATGGGGCAGTACATTGCGCAGCAGGTTGCCGAAGGCAAAGTAAATGGCAAAGGAAGTGTGCTGGCCGATTTTTCTCAACCAGATACTTCCGGTGTGGCGGTTACGCTCTCTTCGTTACGTGGTAAATATGTGCTGGTAGATTTTTGGGCAAGCTGGTGTGGCCCATGCCGCCAGGAAAACCCGAATGTGGTTGCAGCCTTCAATAAATACAAAAGTAAAAACTTTACCGTGCTGGGCGTTTCGTTAGATAAAGCTAAGCCAGCCTGGATAGAAGCCATCAATATGGATGGCCTTACCTGGACACATATAAGCGACCTGCAAGGCTGGCAGAATTCTGTTGCACAGCAGTTTCAGATTTTTAATATTCCACAAAACTTCCTCATTGGTCCCGATGGAAAAGTAATAGGCAAAAACCTGCGTGGGGCTGCGCTTGAAAGAAAGCTGGCAAGAATTTTAAATTAAATTTTTTTGGGCCCGGCTTTGGAATGGCTATGTTGCTTCATTGGCGTCGCACTCTTGTGCGGTATATGTTTATTGAGCATGGTCAACAGCCATATTGCAACAGTAGCAAAATTATTACGCCTTCTATTACCGGCTGTAAAACATCATCTTAATAAAACATTTTCATTACATCCTTATAACTGTTAGGTAACAATTGATTAATTACCCTGTTACATCTTTGCGCCGTTAAACAAAAACATTAATCAATTAAATTTAACCGTTATGAAATCAATCAAATCCGTTTTTATTAAAGCAGCGTGCATGCTGACTTTGGTACTAGTTTCCAATTCATTTAATCCTACAAATGCACAGTCAGTGTTTTACGCCTCTGCCTCCTCAGATTCCAAAGGCGACATCCACTTTGTACACGCAAATGATGGTATGCTTGTTTTTGAACTAAACCTTAAAAACCTGCCTGCCAAAGGTAGCATACTTTAGATAAGAGACGAAGCCGGCAACTTGTTGTTTGAGCAAAACATCAAAACAGAAACTTTTAATGTTCGTTACAAAATTGAAAGAAACGAGATAAAGAAGATCACTTTTGAAGTTACTGATAAGAAAATTTTGCTGAACAAATCATTCAGCATCATAAGCCGTATGGAAGAGAAAATTGAAGTAGCTAAATTATAAGCTAAACAATCAGTACCCTATTGCCACTTTGGAATGCATACTGCTGTATGCATTCTAGTTTTTTTATTAACCTGGTATTTTCAATATTGCCAATTGCCTCTTATACAACTGCACCACATTTTCCAACCCCAAATAAACCGCATCGCATATCAATGCATGGCCAATAGATACTTCTAATAAACCCGGTATGTTATCAGCAAAATATTTTAAGTTCTGCAAATCCAGATCATGCCCTGCATTAATACCAAGCCCCAACTCATTTGCTTTAATAGCGGCTACAATAAAAGGTTGTATTGCTAATTGCCTGTTGCCAATTGCCGATTGGCTGGCATAAAATTCCGTGTACAATTCAATCCTATCTGTACCCACAGCTTTTGCACCTTCAACCATTTCAACCACCGGGTCAATAAAAATGGAGACCCGTATGCCTGCATTTTTAAAAACTGCAATCATGTCTTTTAAATACGCTGCATGCTCAATTGTGTTCCATCCATGGTTGCTTGTTAGTTGCCCTACAGCATCCGGCACCAACGTAACCTGCGTGGGTTTGTTGGCTAGCACCAGATCAACAAAACTTTGCTCAGTGCAGTTTCCTTCAATATTAAATTCGGTGGTTATTACTTTTTTTAAATCATATACATCTGCATAGCGGATATGGCGTTCATCTGGTCTTGGGTGTACGGTTATACCATCTGCTCCAAAGTGTTCAATATCTTTTGCAGCTTTTACTAAATCAGGATTGTTGCCACCACGGCTGTTACGCAGCGTGGCCAGTTTATTTATGTTTACGGAGAGTTTGGTCATTCCTTAACTTTAATTGCTCAAATTTAATCTAAAACATAGTCAGACCTGCCATAAAGATCGAAAATAGCTGCACTTCATTTGAATTTTCCGATTAAATGTATATTTTGTTCGCTATTCTTTCCCTGCCGAAAATTGCTACGCTGCACTCACAATCTTTTATTCACTAACATCAAAACTAAACAAGTATGAAAAAAATCGTTTCAGTAATTTTTGTTGCAGCCATTTTGTTTGCATGCAACAACGAAGCAGAAAAAAGCGACGGTGCAACTACCGGCACTACATCTGCAACCGGCAAGGCACCTGTAGAACTTATTAATGACAGTAGCCTAATCAACTCTGTAAAAGTAGCTTTTACTGCTTTTGAAAACAAAGATATTGAAGGCTATACTGCTAACCTGGCCGATAATGTAATGTTCAGATGGTCGGGAGGCGATAGCCTGGTTGGCAAGCAGGCTGTTAAAGATTATTATACCGGCAGGTTTAATATCATTGATAACATCAAATATACAAACCACATTTTTCTTCCCATCATGTCCAATGTAAGCCCTAACGGAGGCGTAACGGCTCCGGGTAAATGGATGCTTACCTGGTTTCAAACCAATGTAAAATATAAAAACGGTAAGTCAATAGTTTTTTGGGCACACAATGCCCAGCATTATAACGATGCCGGCAAGATTGATATTTTTGCCCAGTATATCGACAGGCATCCGATATTTGAAGCCAGCAAAGATTTGGTAAAATAAACATTGAGCAACTGATAAATAAAATCATCCCGCAGCAAAGCGGGATGATTTTATTTTATGTGCTTGTAAATTATTATTATCTTCCTTCTTAAACCAAACTATATGCTTCGTATATTAACTATTACAACCTGTATTTTTTTATGCGTTGGGTGTAACAACAACAGCCGCCAGTATACATTAACCAGCTATAAAACTATTGAAGTGAAGTACCCGCAAACCCAAAAAGATACGACTGTAAAGGATACCTATTTCGGTACTGTTGTGCCCGACCCATACCGCTGGTTAGAAAATGATACCAGCGCCGAAACCTCCGCCTGGGTTATGGACGAGAATGAAGTAACACAAAATTACCTTTCTCAGATTCCGTTTAGAGATGCGATAAAAGCCAGGTATGAGAAACTATACAATTACGAAAAATATTCAGCACCTTTTCACCAGGGAAAATATTTATATTATTACAAAAACTCGGGTTTGCAAAATCAGGCTGTGTTGTACAGAGAAGCTGATGGCAGCAAGAGTGCAGAGGAATTTCTGGATCCAAATAGTTTTTCAAAAGATGGAACAACATCGCTTGCCGGCATTAATTTTTCAAAGGATGGCAGCATGGCCGCTTACAATATTTCGGAAGGCGGCAGCGACTGGCAAAAAATTGTGGTGCTGGATGCTGTAACCAAAAAACAAACCGGCGACACACTGGAATTAAAATTCAGCGGGGCCAGTTGGAAAGACAACGATGGTTTTTATTACAGCAATTACCAAAGAACAAAAGAAGGCAGTGTATTATCTGCAAAAAATGATAACCACAAATTGTATTACCACAAATTAGGTACAACACAATCGGAAGATAAATTAATTTATGGCGATGATGCACATCCGGTAAGATATATCTGGGGCTATTTAAGCGAAGATGAAAAGTGGCTCATTATGGGCGGTGCTAATGAAACCTACGGCAACAGTTTATCTGTGCAGGATCTCACTAAACCCAACAGCCCAGTTATACAAATTGTAACCGATATGAAGAACAGCTACAGCATTGTTGATGTGGATGATAATTTTTTCTACATTCAAACAGATAAAGATGCGCCTACCAATAAATTAGTTGCTGCACCGGTTGCCAACCCAACGCCTGCCAACTGGAAAACCATTGTAGAAGCTAAGCCCGAAGTGCTGAGTGCCTCTGCAGTAGGTGGAAGTATTTTCTGCTCTTATTTAAAAGATGCAGTTAACAAAGTGTATCAGTACGACAGAGCAGGCAAACAAATTCGTGAAGTGCAATTGCCCGGCCTGGGTACAGCCAGTGGTTTCTCTGGTAAAAAAGAAGAGAAAGAAACTTACTTCGTTTTTACTTCTTACGTAAACCCTGCAACTATTTATAAAATGGATTTGGCCAGTGGAAAAA
>JAYURR010000172.1:0-31948 GCA_043756605.1 Chitinophagaceae bacterium | reverse complement strand
AACATGATATGCCTATGCTGTAGCTAAAATAAAAAAAAGCCTCGCAAACTTATCGTTTACAAGGCTTTAATTTTATTGCTGGCGGACCGGACGGGACTCGAACCCGCGACCTCTGCCGTGACAGGGCAGCATTCTAACCAACTGAACTACCGATCCTAAAATCTTTAACTTTACCTGTGTAAAGCTACCCGTTTTTAAAGGACGGCAAAGATATGTTTCTTAAGTTTCCATTCCAAAACTTTTATAAAAAAATTGTAAGCCCTATTTTTACAAACTATCTTACAGTTCCTTAAGATTCAAATAACAATTAATTGTTAATTTAAATTGTAACCTTACTACATGATTGAGCTAAAAAAACGACAGTTTCTCGACTTTGAAAAACCCATCAAAGAACTATACGACCAGATTGAACAACTGAAAGTAACTTCTGAAAAGTCGAAAACAAATATGAGCGGTGCTATCACCATGCTGGAAGAGCGCATTGTGGAAACAAAAAAACATCTTACTGCCCATGTTACTCCCTGGCAAAAAGTACAGCTTAGCCGCCACCCAGACAGGCCTTACACCTTAAAGTACATAAATAATATGTGTACCAACTTTATTGAACTGCATGGCGACCGCAACGTGAAAGATGATAAAGCCATGGTAGGTGGATTTGCACAACTGGGTGAAGAAACCGTAATGATCATCGGACAACAGAAAGGTGCCAATACAAAAACACGGCAAATGCGCAACTTTGGTATGGCAAATCCAGAGGGCTACCGCAAAGCATTAAGGCTGATGAAGCTTGCCGAAAAATTTAATAAACCGGTTATTACTTTAATTGATACACCCGGTGCTTTCCCTGGCCTGGAGGCTGAGGAACGTGGACAGGGTGAAGCAATAGCAAGGAATATTTATGAAATGATAAGGTTGAAAGTACCTGTGATATGTGTGATAATTGGCGAAGGGGCAAGTGGCGGCGCATTGGGCATTGGCGTAGGCGATAAAGTTTTTATGCTTGAAAATACCTGGTACACCGTTATATCCCCTGAAAGCTGCAGCAGCATTTTGTGGCGCACCTGGGATAAAAAAGAAACCGCTGCAGAACAGCTAAGACTTACCGGCGAAGATATGCTGGGCTTTGGTTTAGTAGATGGCGTTATTAAAGAACCGTTGGGCGGCGCCCACTGGGATTACCAGCAGGCTGCCGATATTTTAAAAGATTACCTGTTACCGGTATTGAAAGAATTAAAAACAATTGACCCTGATAAAAGAGTTGAACAGCGCATTGAAAAATTTGGCAAAATGGGTTTTTGGGAAGAGAAGTAAACCAGGTCAAAATTAAAAAGTAAAAAACATAACGCTGAACATTTACTTTTTATTCTTCGCCGCTTTTGACTTTTTATTTTTGACTTTTAACTTTTAAAAAGATGCTTAAAATTGGAGTAATAGGTGCCGGACATTTAGGAAAATTTCATTTAAATAACTGGGCAGAAATTGAAGGCGTTGCATTAATTGGTTTTGTTGATACCGACGATGCCAATGCAGCGCAGGTTACTCAAAAATACCAGATACCCCGCTTTGATGATGTTGAAAAACTGATTGATGCATGCGATGCCGTGGATATTGTTGCACCTACTACCAGCCATTTTGAACTTTGCGAACTGGCCATAAAAAAAGGCAAACATGTTTTTGTGGAGAAGCCATTGGCCAACACGATGGACGAGGCAAAAACTTTGGTTAAACTTGCCAAAGAAGCCAATATAAAATTTCAGGTGGGGCATGTGGAAAGGTTTAACCCCGCATTTCTGGCTTTAAAAAACCAGGTGCTGCAGCCTATGTTTATAGAAGTGCATCGCCTGGCACAATTTAACCCACGTGGTACCGATGTTAGTGTAATACTGGATTTAATGATACACGATATTGACATCATTTTAAATCTTGTAAAAAGCAATGTAAATTATATTAGTGCCAACGGTGTGGCTGTAATGAGCGATACGCCTGATATTGCAAACGTGCGGATAGAGTTTGACAATGGCTGTGTAGCAAACCTTACCAGCAGCCGCATCTCCATGAAAAAAATGCGCAAGATGCGTCTGTTTCAGAAAGATACATACATTGGTATTGATTTTCTGGAAAAGAAAACAGAGATCATCCGCCTGAATGCACCTGGCGACAGCAATGTTTTTACTTTTGATATTGAAACCAACAGCGGTAAAAAAACAGTTGCTATCGCAAACCCGCCGGTACAGGATGTGAATGCCATTAAGATGGAACTGGAAGCTTTTCGTGATGCAATCAGCAACAATACAGATACACCTGTTAGTGTGCTTGACGGCTTTCGGGCAATGGAAGTAGCTCACCAGATTTTAGAGAAGATAGGAAATGCTACCAACCATTAATAAATGAAAATTATTTTATCCTAATTTATAACCTGCTACATTGAATCAACCCAGAATACATATCCGCTGGTATGCTTTAGGCGATTGTGTGGCAGCCATCCTATCCTGGGTAACTTTTTATTTTGCAAGAAAATATATTATACAGGAGCCATTTGTAATTGGTGCCAGATTTTACATAGGCATTGTTGTTTTTCCACTCATCTGGCTGATGGTTTATTACCTGGTTGGCAGTTACAACAACCTGTATCACAAATCAAGATTGGTTGAATTTTCAAACACGCTTATTTATACGTTTTTTGCAAGCATCTGCATACTGTTTTTATTTTTATTGTACGATGTTACCGGCGATTACACAATCTATTATAAAGAATTTATTTCGCTGTGGCTTATACAAACTTTATTTACTTTTTGTATCAGGCTCTTCTTTTTAAACCGTGCAAAAAAGCAACTCAACAGCGGGAGCGTTTTTTTTAATACGCTTATTTTAGGCAGTAGTAATAATGCAACTAATTTATACAGGTCCATCATCAACAATAAAGAAAAAACCGGCTACCGCATTGCAGGCTTTGCAAATACCAATGGTAATAATGGTATTGCTTTACCGCCGGGTGTTATAAACCTGGGTAATGCTGCCGATTCGCCATCCATCATCATTAATAATAAAATTGAAGAAGTTATTATTGCTGTAGAGAAAAAAGAAAGAGATCAGTTAGAGAAAATATTACAGCAATTAAGTGATACAACAGTAAACATAAAAGTAACTGCTGATACGGTTGACATTATCAGTGGCTCTGTTAAAACTACAAACGTACTCGGTATTCCATTAATAGAATTACAGTCGGGCCTGATGCCATCCTGGCAACAAAATATAAAAAGATTGCTGGATATTGCTGCCGGCATACTCAGCATTATTATACTGCTACCGCTTTTTATCTACGCTGCAATACGTGTAAAATTATCATCCAAAGGAAATCTTTTTTATCTGCAGCAACGCATTGGTTATAAAAGGCAACCTTTTACCATGATAAAATTCAGAAGCATGATACCCGATGCAGAAAAAAACGGGCCTGAACTTAGCAGCGATAATGACCCACGCATTACGCCATGGGGAAAAACCATGCGCAAATGGAGGCTTGATGAACTACCACAACTCTGGAATATTATTATAGGAGAAATGAGCTTGGTTGGGCCAAGACCAGAAAGGGAATTTTACATTGACCAGATTGTGCTACAACATCCCGAATATAATTTTCTGTTTAAAGTGAAGCCAGGCCTCAGCAGTTGGGGCATGGTTAAATTTGGTTATGCCGAAACGGTGGAAGAAATGATTGAACGCATGCGATACGATCTGGTATATATTGAAAACGTTTCGCTGGCTCTGGATTTTAAAATTATGCTGCACACCATTCGTATCATTCTATCGGGAAAAGGGAAGTAAGGAGGTTGAGGTTGAGGTTAAGGTTAAGGTTGAGGTTGAGGTTAAGGTTAAGGTTGAGGTTGAGGTTAAGGTTGAGGTTGAGGTTGAGGTTAAGGTTGAGGTTAAGGTTGAGGGTTGAGACTGAACCGTAATTATAAATTCATTCTAATTAAGTGTTTTGTTTATTTTTGATAAAACAATTTCGTCTTGAAAAAATCCCTGCTTTTTGCATTTTCATTTTGCCTGTTACCAATTGCATATTGCCAGTTGCCTTATTGGCAGCAGCAGGTTAATTATAAAATTGATGTTACACTTAATGATGCTACAAATAGCCTGGATGGTTTTGTAAAGATGGAATATTACAACAATTCGCCCGATACCATTTTCTTTATCTGGATGCATCTTTGGCCCAATGCGTATAAAAATGACAAGACAGCTTTTACAGATCAGGATCTTGAAAACGGCAGCACCGATTTTTATTTCAGCAATGCTGATAAACGTGGCTACATAAACCGGCTCGATTTTAAAGTAAATGGCGAAACCGTCAAAACTCAGGATGATCCGCAACATCAGGACATCATCAAACTTATTTTACTAAAACCTATTGCGCCAAAAAGCAGCGCAAAAATTGAAACGCCTTTTCATGTAAAACTGCCTTATAATTTTTCAAGAGGCGGCCATGTGGATCAGGCCTACCAAATAACCCAATGGTATCCCAAGCCTGCCGTGTACGACCGTAAAGGCTGGCACCCAATGCCCTATTTAGACCAGGGAGAATTTTATGCCGAGTTTGGAAATTATGAAGTGCAGATAACGCTACCGAAAAATTATGTTGTTGCTGCGACAGGTGAGTTGCAAACTGCCGAAGAAAATAAATGGTTGAAGGACCATTATTTTAACAGACTCTCATTCCGGCCAGATGGCTGGGAATATAAATCAAAGCTTTCAAAAAAAGATTTAGCTCCACCTGCTTCATCAAAAGAAAATAAGACAGTATTATTTAAACAGGATAACGTCCTTGATTTTGCCTGGTTTGCCGATAAAAGATATAATATTCGACAAGATACTCTACAATTAAATTCAGGAAGAGTAATTAATGTATATGCATACTTTATCCCTTCCAAAATTTATGTTTGGCAAAACAGTATTGCCATGATAAAAAGAGCCATCCTCACCAAAAGTAAATGGCTGGGCGAATATCCTTTTAATGTGGTGAGCGTGGTTGATGGCGGCAATGGTGGCGGCATGGAGTACCCAACCATTACTTTATTAGATGATGGAGGCTCAGAAAAAATGCTTGACTTTGTAATTAACCACGAAGTGGGGCACAACTGGTTTCAGGCAATTTTAGCAACCAACGAACGCACACATCCATGGATGGATGAAGGCATGAATACCTATTATGATAGCCGCTATGCCCAGCAGCAATATGGCAATACAACTATTGATTTTTTTAAATCAAAATCGGCCTTCATCAATAAAAGAATGCCGGATAATATTGAGCAGACTTTATTGCAAAGCGTAATAGCAGTAAAAAAAGATCAGCCAATAGAAACACCATCGCAAAAATTTAGTGCATTCAATTACAACATGATTGCTTATGTTAAAACCGGCAATTGGATGAAGTTGCTGGAAGATGAACTGGGTAAATCTGTATTTGATAACTGCATGCAGGCGTATTACAAACGCTGGCAGTTTAAACATCCGTACCCCGAAGATTTTAAAAAGCTGGTAGAAGAAGTGAGCGGCAAAAATGTAGATGCTGTTTTTGCATTGCTTAATAAAAAAGGAGATTTAAAAAAATCAGCGGTAAAAAAAGATATCCGCTTTGCTTCTTTCTTCAGCCTTAAACAAACCGATAAACACAACTACATTTTTGCATCGCCGGCAATTGGTTATAATTTTTACGATAAATTTATGCTGGGTGTGTTGGTACATAATTACACGCTGCCGCAAAATAAATTTCAGTTTGTTGTGGCACCATTATATGCTACAGGCAGCAAACAATTTAATGGTATTGGCAGGGTGAGTTATTCATTGTATCCGGGCAATAACGGCCAAAAATTAGAAGTAGCTGTTGCAGGCTCAAGCTTTACCGGCGATAACTTTACCGACTCAACCAATACAACAAATCCACAGCGATTTTCAAAAATTGTGCCATCCCTTAAATATGTTATTGCAAACAAAAATCCACGCAGCAGAATAACTAAATTTATACAATGGAAAACATTTTTAATAAGCGAACAGGGTTTAATGTTTACCAGAGATACGTTAAACCAGGTTGATGTAATTACTTACCCAACACAAACAAGGTATGTAAACCAATTACAGTTTGTTATTGAAAACAACCGGGCGCTATACCCCTACAAAGGAGCGTTGCAGGTTGAGCAGGGCAAAGGTTTTGCCCGTGTTGCCTTTACCGGAAACTATTATTTTAATTATGCAAAAGCAGGCGGAATGGATGTACGTTTGTTTGCCGGTAAATTCTTTTACCTGGGCGATAAAACATTTATTAAACAATTTGAAACCGACCGCTACCATTTAAATATGACAGGGCCAAAAGGCTACGAAGATTATACATACAGCAATTATTTTGTTGGCCGCAGTGAGTTTGAAAAATTCTCCAGTCAGCAGATAATGATACGTGATGGCGGCTTTAAAGTACGTACCGATTATTTAAGCAATAAAATAGGCAAGAGTGATGATTGGCTTGCTGCTGCAAACTTTACATCAACCATCCCAAACGCTGTAAATCCCTTATCGGTTCTGCCTTTTAAGCTGCCAATAAAAGTGTTTTTTGATATTGGCACTTATGCCGGCGCCTGGAAAAAAAATGCACCTACCGGCAGGTTTGTTTACGATGCAGGCCTGCAGCTTTCCTTATTTAAAAATGTGCTGAATATTTATGTACCCATTTTGTACAGCAAAGAGTATAAAGACTATTTTAAATCAACCATTACCCAAAAAAGATTTCAAAGAAATATTTCCTTCAGCATTGATCTGCAAAATATAAGCCTGAAAAGATGGGTGCCGCAAATTCCATTTTAAAAGATGGAAATTAATTACTTCACATATCAGCAGATAAATAAAAGCAAATGGGATGCCTGCATAAGCAATGCAGATAACGGATTAATTTACGCCAGTTCTTTTTACTTAGATGCAATGGCAAAAAACTGGGATGCTTTGGTGCTGTCGGCAGAATCTGGTGGAAATGATTACGAAGCCGTGATGCCGCTTACCTGGAACAAAAAATACAGCATACATTATTTATACCAGCCACCATTTACAGCCTGTTTGGGTGTGTTTGGTAAATTACTCACCACAGAAACTGTAAACGCATTTTTAAAAGCAATACCATCAAAATTTAAATACTGGGATATTTATTTTAACCCCGGCAATCTTTTTAAGCTAAAAGATTTTGATTTGTACCAACGAATGAATTATGTTTTAGACCTCAATAAAACCTATGAAGATATTTACAAAGCATACCGTGATAATATAAAACGAAATATTAAAAAGAGTGAGCAGTTTGGATTAAGCATTCATAAAAATGTGCCGGTTGATGCGGTTATTAAATTAGCAAGAGAACAAGCCGGTAAATTTGCTTTGCCAACTGGTGATGATTTTGCAAGCTTTGAAAAACTGTATCATTTACTGTATAAAAAACAACAGGCTACCACCTATGCAGTTTACACAAAACAAAACGAGTTGATGGCATCTGCCGTTTTTTTCTTTTCGCACAACAGGGCTTACTATATTATGGTGGGCAATCATCCCAACGGCAAAACATTGGGTGCATCGCATGCGCTTATCAATGCATTTATTAAAGACCATGCCGGGCAAAACCTGTTGCTTGATTTTGAAGGCAGCGATATTGCCAGCCTGGCATTTTATTACAGCAGCTTTGGGGCCGTGGAAGAAAAGTATAGTGCGGTTAAATTAAACCGGTTGCCTGTTTATTTAAAATGGATGAAGAAAGCGTAAATTTATAATACATTTATAACCTACATATCATCTAATCAATGACTAAATATTTAATAACCACAATTGCCCTTCTGTTTTTTATAGGAAACAATACTTCAGTTGCTCAAACCTATAGTAAAGAAACAATTCTCATCAGCACGCCTTACGGAAATATGAAAGTGAAACTTTTCAAAGAAACTCCGCTGCACAGTAAAAATTTTATTAAGCTGGTTAAGCAGGGTTTTTACGACAGTTTACTTTTTCACAGGGTTATCAATCATTTTATGATACAGGGCGGCGATTATGATAGCAGATTGGCAAACGATACTGCTGCTTTAGGTTATGGAGATGTTGATTATTGGATACCGGCTGAATTCAATAAAAATCTATATCATAAGAAAGGTATGCTGGCTGCAGCCAGGGAAGATGATGAAGTTGATCCTGCTAAAGAATCATCAGGTTCACAATTCTATATCGTGATGGGCAAGACCTGCGATTCCATCGCCTTACGAAAAGCTGAGATAAGGATAAATAAAGATCTTGTGCAAAAGATCAATTACAATGTTGCATTTAGTGGAAAAAGTATAGAGCTTAAAAAATATTATACACGTCTTGATATTGAAGGGAAAACAGATAGTTTAAAAATAGTAAGACGACAATTGGTTGATCCGATTTCCATTGCAGTGTATGAAAAAACTCCTCATTTCACATATACCGCAGCGCAAAGGAAAACCTATGCTACTTTGGGCGGCACCCCATATTTAGATATGAACTATACTATTTTTGGCGAAGTGATTGAAGGCCTTGATGTAATTGATAAAATTGCAGCAGTTAAAACTGGTAAGAACGACAGGCCAAAGGAAAATGTGCGGATGAAAATTTCGATCATTCTGGAATAGTGATTGTATTAATGAGATGTTATAAACAAAGCTTCCAAAGGCACGGGTAAAGGTTCTAAAGGGCCAGGTAGAGCTTTCAAAGGCACAAGTAAAGCTTTCAAAAGACAAGATGGCATTTTCAAAAGCACAGGTAAAGCTTCTAAAGGCATTGATAAAGCTTCCAAAGGACAAGATGGCATTTTCTAAGGCACTGGTAAAGCTTTCAAAGGCACAGATAAAATTTTCAAAGGCACATATAAAACTTTCAAAGGATGTTAAATTTTGTAAAAAAAGCCCCGTTTCCGGGGCTTTTTTGGTTTTGAGGGAATTTTACTTCATGCTTTAAGCTTTTACCGGAGCTGCTGGTACCTTTTTTATATTAAGTGTTTTAGAAACTTTGGCAAAACTGAATTGGTCTTTCACCGGCGGATTATCCAAATAAAATTTAGCAGCTATTTTACAAATGGTCATAACCTGGCTGTGAATTTCGTTAAACTCTTTTATTGCTTCGGCAGTTATTGTTTTACGGGAACCTTTAAAACTTTCCTGCGAAACGTTTGCAGCTTTTAAACCATCAGCATAAGTTATAATACCATCTAAGGTTTCTTTAGCAGTACCTTTTGATACAATTTCATCTTTTACTGCCGGGGTAAGATTTGTTTTAAACTGAAACAATAATTGTATCAAAGCTTCCTGATCGCCAGCCTGAACTTTTTTTAAAAAATCTGTAAAGCCCAACTGCCTTAATAATTCCGTTCGGCGTGTTTTGTCGCTTTTAAAATCTTCTTCAATCTGAACTTTACAAAGCGCTAAATCTTTTGTTGCCTGTTTTTGAATGGAGAGCAGTGCCTGTGTGGCACCACGCAAATTTTTTGCGCTATCAACACCCAGATAGGTTTGTGTGGCAGTTTCTATTCTTAATTTGAGGTCATCAAAAAAGGGATCGGCCCAGGTACTTCGTTTGGCTTGCAAAAACCCTTTGTTAGCAATTGCACTATCTACAATTGTTGATACTGCTACAAGCATATCAACATCTTTAACCGGGTAAGTTCTGTTCAATGTTGTCATAGTTTAAAATTTTAATTGTTAAATAATTTTTTAATATGCTAATATAATAAACATTTTAATTATTAACAATACAATATTATGTTAATACTTTGAGGTATAAATTTGTAAATTGTAATTATGAATGTAAACGGATTGGAAATTAATTTGAGTTGTATTTGCGCTATTGAAACTTAGTAGCGCTTTTTGTAAGGATTTGACAAACAACTTATATGAAAGTATTGTTTTATGTATTAAAGTAATGTATATTAGCGGAAATACAGATGTAATGTGCAAGCGGTGTGACCGTTCACTAATCGGCAGACAGTTGACATTCATCTTTAGTTTTTCAAAGTGTTTTAATTCTGCCCTGCTTCTTTGCCGACACACATTTTAGCACATTTGCAGGCTCACAAAGCTTGACACAAACCTAACCTGCAAATCAGCTAAAATCTTGCAGACGCTTCTAAATACAACATCACGGTATAATTAAAAAGATAACCCCATAGGATTATCTTTTATTGATTTCTTTAATTTAGCTTCTTTTAATACTTCAACGGCTTGTGGTAAGTTTAACTGCTTGCCACTTAAAAGTTCTGCAATAGTTATAATTTCAATTTTAGGGTATTGCTGATGCGTTAATGGATTGATATAATCCCCCATGTTTTTAGCCTCCTTAATCATCGGCTTTGTTGGTTCTTCCAGCGTAATAAACACCCCCATTGCTGCATCTTCTCTATCTACTACATGGCAAAAATCTCTTATCATAGGAACACCTATATGTCCTGATTTTACTGAAAATAAAACTTGTTTGTGTTCATTTTGGCCTACTAACATAAAAGCGATTCCATCTATACCACTATCAGCACCTTTCTTTTCATTAATAATTGCTTTATTATCTGAATAGGTAAGAACCGCCCATTTTTCAAATTCCTTACGTACTCTATCATCTTTTTTATGTGCCAAAGCAATTGCAGCTTCCATATCTTGTGGCACACCATTTAATTCAGTTTTATCTACAACATTTTGCCCAAAGTGTTCTTTTAATCTTTTAATAATAACTGATATGCTTTGATATGTAATATCAATACCAATCCATTTTCTTTTTAATTTTTGGGCGACAGATATTGTTGTCCCACATCCACAATAAGCATCCAATATTAGGTCTCCTTCATTGCTACTTGCTTTGATAATTCTCTCTAAAAGAGCTTCTGGCTTTTGTGTTGGGTAACCAAGTCTTTCTTTTGAAGTTGGGGACATCGGTTTAATATCATCCCAAAATGACATTACAGCAACGCCTGGCCTTTCGTCTAAATAATATTTTATGTAAGGTTGTCCAGAACTGCTAAAATATAATTTCCCTTCTTCAAAGAATTTATTCATATTTTCTTTTGAATAAGCCCAAAATCTTCCTTGTGGTGGTTTTACTCCGTGAAACTCATAAGAAGTATCGCCGCCGCCTTTAGCAGCAGACGGAGTTACAAGCCTGTACCTTCTGCCGTTTTCAAATTTATTGTATTGTTGTTCTATCTGCTGTTCTTTAAATGGCTCATAGGCAGTATTAAATGTATAATCATCGCTTTTTGTATAAAAAAAGACATTATCAAAGTTTACTTCAAATCTTTTAGAACCTTGTTTAGCGTTCCCGTGTGCAGTAGTTCGCCTCCAAACAATTTCACTTTGATATATTCCAGTTTGACCACAAAACACAGCATCCATTACAAGTTTAATATAATGGCTTGCAGTAGTATCACAATGTAAATAGAAACTTCCTGTAGGTTTTAATACTCTATAAATTTCAGAAATTCTTTGTGTCATGTGGATTAGGTATGACAGTAAAGCCCCATCCCCTAAAACTTTCTTTAGTCCTATTATTAATTCAACACATTGTTTAGTGTATTTACCTGTATTAGTTATTTCGTCATAACCATATATAGCATATTCATCCCAAGTCCACGTATCTACAAATGCCTGTGCCTGTGCTTTGTCTTCCTTGCCAATGTTATTATAAATCTGATTGTAATTCCTTTTAGAGTTAAAGGGCGGGTCAATATAGCAAAGGTCTATAGTTTCATCTTTTATGTACTTTCGTATTATTTCAAGATTATCACCATAGTATAATGTATTATCAAAATGTTGTTTTGGCATAATATCTTTGTCTTATCTTATAAATCAAGTTTCCCTTGTTCTGCTCTTGGTTTGTGTTCCAGTACATTTATTATTTTAAAATCCTTTTCCACATAAATATCTAAAGTTTTGTCATATACCTTTTCAACTTCCAATTCAGATATTAAGGTATCGCCTTTAGCAAACCTTTCGCCTTTGTCAATTCTATCCATAAAGTTATCAGGAATTGAGGCACTAATTTTTCTACCATTCATATAAAACTGCCACTTGTACCCTTTATCAAAAACAACCTTAAATATAGTAAGTGTTTCTTGTCTCACTGGTTCTTTCTTAACCAGATTTTCAAATAACTCATTTGGACTAATAAAGTCCTCAAAATTTTCTCTTGGAACTGTTATTAAAGGGACTTTCTTTTCATCCTGTATTTCAATAGAAGTAACTTCTTCATCTTTTTCAATTGCTTCAAATCCTTTTTTCATTGCAATATCAATAGTAGTATTCCTTTCGTATATCAAATATGTTTTCTTTGGGACAGTTAAAACTAAATCGCCTTTTTTAATTGTTATTTTATCATCCTCAATTTCTATTGATGTTGGTTTTTCGCCTTTTAGCCACATCCTAATTTGGAAAAGACCAACAAGTACGGTAATAATACCACTGGCATAAGCAATATTATCAGGCTGCAATAGTTGTTTTAGCCATGACACATTTAATATAATATCAAACGGGACACTGCCTTTTTCTAATGGCTTTATCCGTATTGACAAATCAGTGTCGCCAGCAATTTCATTTTTAATTTCGCTTAAAATAGTGCCGAAATGAATTTGCGATGTTAGCAATGTATTTAAGTCAATACTATCGCTATCAGAATGATATTTAAACGTATATCGTGTACTTTCTTTCATTGGTTCTTGTCCTAAAATTAGCATATCATTAAGCGGTTAGTTATGCTAAATGTACGCCGTTTTATTTTTTAAAAAAACACAAATATTGGCTCGGCTAAAGCCCCACACATTTACAAAGGCACACAAGCCCAGACACATAAGCAAACCTTTGCAAAAGAGTGTTGCTTGCAGACGCTTCCAAAACCCCTCGACACAATTAAAACCATTTCGTTCGACAAATCCGCCAGCACATTACAGGGGGTTTGGCGTTATTGGGGCATGACCTTATAACTTCAACTTCAACAACATGGCATCTTTTGTTCCGGCTGACGAATATCTATCAGCTTTTATTTGTTATCTTCATCATCAGTTTTTCAAATGGGCTTCAGTTCCGGGCGGACGATTTTCAAATCCCCCAACAACGCCAAGCCCTGTCCGTTAGTGGCAATTTTAAAAGACACATTTCAATTATTAAATATGAACTATGACAAATGCCCAAATTGTGGGAAATCACTAAATGGATTTTTAAGTGCAGACTTATTACTTCAATCAAAAGTTGACTTTATAAACAAACATTTAAAAGACAACAAGGATGCATATTGCACAAAATGTTCTAGTCCATTGCTTTCTAATATTGCAGACACTTTTAGAAAGCAAAAGAATGAGATAGAAACAAGACTTCAACAAATCATACACTACATACCTGTTATGACAAGTCCAGCACCTGTAAAGTGGGACTATGAAATTCTTGGTATGGTGACAGCTCAAACAACATCAGGAACAGGTTTTGCGACTGAATTATCTCGCAGCTTCAATGACTTTTTTGGTTCAGGGTCTAACGCAACAAATCAAAAAATTGTAAGAGCGACAAATCTTTGCAAAGCTGACCTTAGAGTACAATGTGTAAGACAAGGAGGAAATGCCGTAATTTCTACTGACATAGACTTTAATGAAATTGGTGCAGGAAGTACAAATATGCTTATGGTTTGTATGGCGGGGACAGCGATTAGAGTAACTGATATGGAAAATTTTAGTGCAAAAAATAGAGACACAATTATTGAAGTAATTGAATTGACAGAACAGTTGGAGGCAATCAATCAAGAGACGAAATAAAAACTACTGTCAACGTTGTTGCAAGGCTGGCTGGACGTTTACTAAGGAGCGAAACAGGGACAATCATCATCACTTTTTCAAACTGTTTTAATTCCACAACGCTTCCTTTACCGACACACATTTTAGCACTTTTGCAGGCTCATAAAACCTTGACACAAACCAAACCTGCAAATCAGCTAAAATCTAGCAAACGCTACTGTTCACGCCTTTTAGGATTTCCGGGGAAATCATGACCTCGTTCTTCATTTAATGATTGCAATTTTTCAATTAAATAAGCCGCCATTGCTCCATTTTTTACCCAATCGGTAATGAGGTCATACATAACTTTTAATTCAGCGGAAATAAATGCTTGTCTTGAATCTCCGCCCCTAATGCCTCTTTCGTCTTTATTTTTGCCTTGGGTTAGTAGGATGTTCTTGAGTTCGTAAGCATAATCACGAAGACCTTTATACTGGTCTCCCTTTGGCAAGAATTGTTTCATCAATCCTTGAATTGCGTAAAATAACCGGTATGACACTTGTGGATTTTGCGTGTCTTTAATTATATCTATAGTTTCCTTGTCATCATCGCTTAACTCTTTATCAAACGGAAATTCTTGTGCTATCGCCCTTGATGCTTCGACATCAGCTAATTCAGCCATTTTCTTTATACTGTTAAGTATTTCATAGCTAATTACATTTTTTTCATTCGGATTTTGTTCTTCTTTCATTGTTTATTTATTTTAATGCGTTTAAAAATGCTTGTTTTACTCTTTCTGAATCTTCCTTTACGTTACCAAACACTTTTGTGTTTACAGCCTTAATAGTGGACTCTGGATTTATATTCATGTGAGAACTGTATTTTGCATACAACGAACTATAATCAACACCAGGATTTGTTTCTTCTAATGACCTAATGTATATACCATAGATAATTGATGGATGAACCTTATTTTGTTCTGCATACTTTTCAACTACCATATAGTTATCAATAAATGATTTTATATAATTTATCTTTTCTTCCGAAAACAACATTTCTCTTGCAAATAAATTTGCTTCGGGTTCTATTAAATACAAATCATCATTACCAGACACATGGTAACCTAATGTTGAAATTTTATCTAAATGATAAAATACATGGGCAATTTCATGCATTAGAGTAAACCAAAGTGTAGGGTATTTATTATAGTAGTTAGACAAAGCAATGCAAGGTTTACCTTCTACCATCATTGTCATACCATATATATGTGTTTTCATTAGATAGGGTTGAACTATCACTGTAATCCCTAAATTATAAAGTGCTTTAATAACTGTGAGCATACCATATTCAACATCACGAGAATACGGTCTCATCTTAGGTATTAATGAACCCAGACCTGCCTTATCAAATTTGTTAGGGTTTTTAATTTCTAAAAATTTTGAATACGCAGACTTTACCCAATATTCTAACATCTTATCCGCAAATGGTCGCTTTCCACGGCTAAATAGTGGATAAGCAACTTCCAAAGAGTATTCAAATATTGAAGAAAGATTAAATTGAGTTATAATTTTCTTTTCGATTTCCTCGTACTCGGTAACAGAATCAATGAACCCAATTTTTTTAAGAGTTTTTAAATCAAAATGCTCGACTAAATAGTTGGCTTTCCTAACCCGCTCAAGACTACCAATAGAATCTTTTGGCAGTGTTGATACATACAGTTTAATAAATTCATCAACCTCTAAACCTAAAAATTGAATAAGTTTTAATGCTGTCAGCAAATCTACCTTTTGTGTTTCTCCAGCTTTTAATCTTTTTAATGACGGCCTTTCAATACCTAAAATTGCACTTAGCTGCCTTTCTGATAAATCCAATTCGGCCATTTTTTTATCAATCAAAGCGGCAATATCAACGGGACTATTACTTTGGCTTAATAGACTGTAAATTTCAGTCATTAAGCCATCGTTAATTTTATTATCAGGCATATAATTGCGGAGTTTTCACAAAGCTATATCCATTTTTTGAAATGGCATAATTTTATGCCATTTAATTTAATCATGCTATAAAGTACAAAATTTACGGTATAATATTATACCAAACACAAAAATTACATTTCAAATAATTAATCGGCCCCATTTTGGCAATCGTTCCCGGTTGTGTTTATTAAATTTCAAACGTAAAATTCATGGGATCACTTGATGCCTTTTAAATCTGCCGGGCTGTTGCATGTTTTATTGTTGAATTATGTATATATTTATTATAAAGATTCATAAGCGTAGCAATAAAATGAGTTGCTTTTATTTATGAGTTACAGGCAATTTTAACAGACAACTTTACATAATGAAGACACACACCGACAAAACACCAGCAAAGAAAATCCAAGCTGTAGCTAATAGTTTACCGAAAATGCAAACTATGGGTGCATCGTCTTTTCTTGATAATACAACCAATGAAAATCAGCTAACAGAAAACATAATAGAAGTAGAACCACTTCAAGGGAAATTTGAACCGATTCAGGAAAAGTCAAATAACACAGGCTTACCTGATAATTTGAAGTCTGGAGTTGAAAACCTTTCTGGTTATTCAATGGACGATGTAAAAGTGCATTACAATTCTGCTCAGCCAGCCCAATTAAATGCGCTTGCTTATGCGCAGGGAACAGATATTCATGTTGCTCCTGGGCAGGAAAAACATTTGCCCCACGAAGCTTGGCATGTTGCACAACAAAAGCAAGGTAGGGTACAACCTACTATGCAAATGAATGAGGGAATTCCTATCAATGACGATGCTGGTCTGGAAAAGGAAGCTGATATAATGGGGGCAAAGGCTATGGGTTTGTAATTTGATTCGAAAAACAAATAAATAGGAGTCCCGAAACTGCACCTCTGTTCATATACCCCGAACAGAAATCGACAAAAATAAATGGTTCATGAAAACATGAACCATTGTAAACAGTTAATCTACAAGCTTAATGAGGCCCGATTCTTTCTCATTCTAACGGAGTTTGTCGCATCAATTGTACATCGTGTAATACAATTCTTTTTTTGATATTCTTTCTTTGGGCAATTAATTCCCCTCCCCGAGATTTTATAAAAATAAATTCCATTTTTAGCCAGTTAAAAATCAAGGCACCCATTTTGATTGCCTTACGTTGATGTGTGATTTTTTTAATTCTTATTTAAAATTATACAACACTTTATCTTTTTAACATTTTTAAATTTATACACTTACTTAAAGTATAACAAAATGAAAAAAACAACATCCGAACCTGTAAATGAAAACATCACTTCAGGCGAAAATCTTTCTTTTTGGTTTGAGGCAGTTGACCAACCCATCTCTTATGAGCCATTAAATAGTAATATTGATACGGACATTTTAGTTATTGGCGGTGGCATATCCGGCCTTACCACGGCTTATTGTCTTGCAAAAGAAGGACGCAAAGTAGTATTGGTGGAAGATGGTTACATTGGTAGTGGTGAATCAGGAAGAACAACGGCTCAACTCACCTGTGCCCTTGATGATCGATATTTTGAATTAGAAAAAATATACGATGAGGTTACCACACAGTTGGCAGCCAACAGCCACATGAAGGCTATTGAATGGATAGCAAACACCGTTAAGCTCCATAACATTGATTGTCGTTTTAAAAGAGTAGATGGATATTTATTTTTACACGCTTCCGATACAAAAGAAACTTTAGAGAAAGAATACGAGGCTACCAAAAGAGCAGGGCTCATTACAGAAATGCTGAATGCTGTTCCGGATATTAAAGCGGAAGATGGTAAGTGGTGCATAAAATTTTCCAACCAGGCACAGTTTCATATTTTGCTTTATTTAAAAGGATTGGCAGATGCAATTATACAATTAGGGGGTAAAATTTACACCCAAACAAAAGCGGAAAATATTACTAAAGATGGAGCTACTGCAAATGGGTTTACCGTAAAAGCCAGCCACATTGTAGTTGCCACCAATACCCCGGTAAATGATTGGGTTACCATGCACACCAAGCAATGGCCTTACCGTACTTATGTTATAGCAGCTAAAATTCTTAAAGGTACATTGCCATACGCTATGTGGTGGGATACCGGCGATCATGAATCCAAATGGCTATCTCAACCTTACCACTATGTTCGTTTGGCAGAATATGATGACCAATACGATGTACTTATTGCAGGTGGCGAAGACCACCGCACTGGTCAGGCAGATGATGAAGATATTAAAGAAGAAGATCGTTATACAAGATTGATAGAATGGACAAAAAAACGTTTTCCCGGTATTGAAGATATTGCATACAAATGGTCGGGACAGGTGATGGAACCCATTGATTCCATGGCATACATTGGTAAAAATCCAGGCAATGACAACATCTATATTATTACAGGCGATTCCGGTAATGGCATGACACACGGTACACTTGGCGGAATAATTATTACAGACATTATCATGGGGAGAGATAACCCATGGATTGACATTTATAGCCCAAGCCGCATTACTTTAAAAACCACCAGTGACTATTTGCAGGAAGTAGGAAACATGGTTGCTCAATATGGTGATTGGTTTTCTAAAGCAGATATAAAAAACGTTGACGAATTAAAACCAGGCGAGGGCGGAATTATGTCTTCGGAATTTAAAAAAATTGCCGTGTACTGTGATGAAGAAAATAACTTGCATACCTGCTCTGCCGTGTGCCCACACCTTGGAGCCATACTGCAATGGAATGCTGATGAGAAAACTTTTGATTGCCCCATGCATGGCTCAAGGTTTACTACAGAAGGCAAAGTAATAAATGGCCCGGCAACATCCGATTTGAAAAAAGTTGTAGTGGAGGAATAACAACCGGTTACCTGATAAACGCAATAAAGTTAAATTAAAGGTATTTACTTCTGGAGGTATTAATCCAAAACATACTTTCTGTTATACAGATGCAGGATTTGCAATGCAAGTACATTCTCCCCATTCTGGCGAGTGTTCCCGGTTGTGATTATTATATTCAAACGTAAAGTTCATGGGATTTCTTTCGCCCTTGTTGGCGTTATTATAAAACCTTCAAGGCCATAGCCATAGCTAATGCCGTTGTTGCGCCTCCGACCAACAACCGAAGACAGGCTATTGCAGGCCCTAAAAATTAAAGCACAGCCGTAACCGGATTTTTTTATTATTATGATATGGGTAATATAAAAATGCCGGAAACAAATTTAATTGTACGTACCTTTTAATTATATTTGCACGTAAAATTATTTTAAATGGATACTAAATTAACGCTTAAACTTAAGCAAAACATAATTGAAAAAGCCAAAGACTACGCTAAAATTCATAGAACAAGCCTTTCTAAAATCATTGAAAATTATTTACACAAAATAACAAACGACAACGAAGAAAAGGACAAGATAACTCCCCTGGTAAAAAGTTTATCCGGCATAATAGACTTGCCGAAAGACTTCAACCATAAAAAAGAGTATTCAGATTTTTTAGTTAATAAATATAAATAATGGAAAAGGTATTTGTTGACATAGATATTGTACTGGATTTATTAAGTAACCGGCAACCATTTTATATTCATTCAGCAAATTTATTTTCGGCTGCCGATAAAAATGAAATTAAACTTTATGTTTCATCGTTATCATTTGCCAATCTTAATTATATTTTATCAAAACAATATTCAGCAGATCGGGCAAGAAAAAAGTTGCTTAAATTCAAAACATTGGTAACAGTTTTATCGGTTACCGATAAAGTAATTGAGCTTGCGTTGTCATCAGAATTTAAGGATTTTGAAGATGGTATTCAGTATTTTACAGCAATAGAAAGTAATATAAAAACTATCCTTACAAGAAATTTAAAAGATTATAAATCAGCTCAAATATCTGTGTTAACAGCAGAGCAGTTTTTAAAAAGTAAATAAAAAGCCTGGTTATTACGAGTGGTTTTCGGCAATCAACATCTCCGCCATCACCAAATCAACCGGCCTGGTAATTTTAAAATTATGCTCCTCTCCTGCAACTAATTGTACTTTAAGCCCAAATGCTTCCACCACTGTGGCTTCATCGGTAAATTTATCTTTATAATCTATCTGGTAGGCGGGTAATAATATTTTACTGTGAAAGGTTTGTGGTGTTTGCACCAGTTTTACATTACTGCGTTCCAGTGCTTCGTTACCATCTTCAGTAATCAGGCGAACACTGTCTTTACTGTCAACAACCGGTATGGCCGAGCCTGTTTCCATGGCGGCTTCATAACATCTGCGAATCAGGTCAATACTAACCAAACAACGCACGGCATCATGCACAAAAATAATTCCTTCTTCATGTATTAATTGTAATCCATTTTGCACGGAGTGAAACCTTGTGCGGCCACCAATGGTTATCTGTATGCGGTTGTAATCAAAAAACGCATCAATAATTTCCTGGCCGGCAGCAACATGCTCTTCGGGTAAAACCAATATAATTTGCAAATCATCGTAAGCCTGTAAAAAAGCATTGATGGTGTAATACAAAACCGGTTTACCCTGCAATAATAAAAACTGTTTAGGTGTTGTGTTGTTCATCCTGGTTCCGGTTCCCCCGGCAACTATAACGGCAATTTTTTTCATGATAATTTTTAGCAGATTTTGCTGAGCAAAGAATAAATGTACAAGAGTGCGACGCCAATGAAGCCAAATTGAAAAACCAATGTCTGGCCCCAAAAAAAATTAATTTTTATAAATTCCAATAATTTTTTCGCCGGCGCTATTTTTCATTCCGCGGTACATGCCTGCACTGTTAAAAATCATGGCTGCATTTCCTTTTGCATCCACGCCAATCATGCCGCCTTCGCCATCCATCTTTACTAATTTTACATTTACCACTTCGTTCATGGCTTGTTGCAAACTCATGCCTTTATATTCCATCAGGCAACTTACATCATGCGCTGCAACAGCACAAATAAACGGCTCACCATGACCGGTACAACTGATTGCGCAGGTTGCGTTATTGGCATAAGTACCGGCACCAATTAAAGGACTGTCGCCAATGCGGCCATACTTTTTGTTGGTCATGCCGCCGGTGCTGGTGGCACCTGCAATGTTACCATCTTTATCGCAGGCCACTGCGCCAACGGTTCCAAATTTTTTATCCTTCATCAGTTCTTCCACACCTTTGTGTGTATGATCGAGTGAGTAATTATCGCTGTCTCTTATTTGCTTCCACTGATCGTAGCGAAACTGAGAGAAAAAATATTCATCGGGCTCTAATTTTATGCCCTGCTTAATGGCAAAATCGTTGGCACCTTTACCGCTTAAAAAAACATGGTTGCTGTGCAGCATTACTTCGGTAGCCAGCTCAATGGGGTTACGTACATTGCGTATGCCAGCAACCGAACCGGCAGATAAATCTTTTCCATCCATAATGGCGGCATCCATTTCCTGCACGCCTTTTTTTGTAAAAACAGAGCCACGGCCTGCATTAAAAAGCAGGTTATCTTCCAGCACCACAATAGCAGCTTTTACTGCATTTACTGCCGATCCTCCTTCCTCCAGCACGGCGTAACCCGCTGTCAGTGCATCTTCAAGCCCCGTTAAATAAGCTTTCTCCAGGTCAGGCGTCATATCTTCTTTAAGTATGGTTCCGGCTCCGCCGTGAATAGCTAATGAAAATTGTTGCATACGTGTTAGTGGGTATTAAAATGTTGCTCAAAAATATCTAATTTCCGTGCATAAACCATCTACAATTTTATTTGATGTTTAAAAGAAAATTATCACTGAGTGATTTACTGCTGATTGTTGTAAATATTATTCCGTTGTATTGTGTTTGGTTTGAAGGCTGGAATGCTAGTCAGGTGTTTTTGGTTTACTGTTTAGAGACGGTTATAATTGGTTTGGTTACCGTGCTTAAAATGGCCTGTGTAACCCTGTTTGTAAAGAAAACCGATACCTGGCAAAATGGAGGCAGCTTTACCAAGGTAAGCGGCTGGTTCTTTATTTTCTTTTTTATAATACACTATGGCTTTTTTGTTTTTGTGCAAACACAGATATTTTTTAGCGTAAGCGGATTAATGCCCGGCCATACAATGCTTAGCGGCTACTCAAAAATACCGGCTTTGCTGGGTGATAATGGAAAGTTGTTACTGCTGATATTTATTATGTATTATTCTGTGCAAAATTTTATTGAATTTTTTATGAACGGGAATTACAAAACAATCTCAATGGGCAGGCTGATGTTTGAGCCTTACATAAGAATATTTGTGCAGCAGTTTGTGGTAATACTGGGTAGCATGTTTTTAAGCTTTGGTGCAGGTAAAATTTTTATACTGGTTTTTGTGTTTATAAAAATATATTTTGAGTTGATTATAAATTACAACCGGTTGTTGGCAATTGCAGAAAAAAGAGAGCGGTTACAAAAAGAAAGGGAAATGAAAATATAGCCACCAATAAACACGAATTATTGGTGATAATTGGTGCGATTCGTGGCTCAAAAAAAAATTATAGTTATAGAATCTGTTTTAAATTACTTCTAAGCCAGTAATTTTTTACACTCCCCAATCAGCAATTCTTTATTGATAGCAACTGTACCCACTTCTTCGCAAACCAATCCTCCGGCTATGTTGGCCATTTCGGCCATGAGCTTTGCATCGGCAGTTGCGGCAAAAACCAATGCGGCAACTGCTATTACGGTATCGCCTGCACCGCTTACATCTGCAATGCTGCGGATATGTGTAGGTATAATGGCAGCATTATTTTCCTGCTGAAAAAAAACACCTTTCTCTGATAAAGTAATAAGTGAGATGCGGTGTTGCAGTTTTTCCTGTAACAACAAATGCATATCTTTTAATACGCTGCTATTTATTTCTTCTCTGATGATATTTAAACCGTCTTTTACTTCTTTAAGGTTTGGTTTAAAAATATCAACGCCTTGGTAAGCAAAGAAATTTTTTCGTTTGGGATCAACAGCAGTAAGAATCTGATTTTTTTTGCACAAAGCAACAATCCTTTTGATCACATTTTCGGTAAGCACGCCTTTATTATAATCTTCCAATATTACAACATCAGGATTTTCGGCTGCAATATAATTTTCAACGGTGTAAATCAACCTGTCTTCATCAGTTGCAACCATATCGTTTGCCATTTCTGCATCAAGCCGCATCATGTGCTGGTTGCGGCTTATAATGCGGATCTTGTTGGTGGTAATGCGCTGCTCACTCTGCACCAGGTATTTTGTATTGATATTGTTTTGATGCAACAAAGCAGTTAACTGTTCTCCATCTTCATCTTTACCCAACACGCTTAACATGTGTACGGTTGCGCCCAACGATGCAATATTTAATGCCACATTACCGGCACCGCCAATGCGTTGTTCTTTTTTTGTAACAGCAACAACCGGTACGGGAGCTTCCGGAGAAATGCGTTCAACATTGCCCCACCAGTAAGTATCCAGCATAACATCGCCAACTACGGCAACTTTTAATTGAGTAAACTGATGAAATAATTTATCAAAATCCATTACGCTTTTTCTTTTTTATTATTAGCAACTGCGATGTAATAAATAGGTATACCTGCTAAAACAATGGCTAAACCCCAACCTGCATAAGTTGGTTTGTACCAAATTAATAATACACAAAACGTAATGGCCATTAAAATATAAATTGCGGGCAAAAGCGGATAACCAAATGCTTTGTAGGGACGTTCAGCATCAGGTCTGTTTTTTCTTAAAATAAAAATGCCCAGTATGGTTAATGCATAAAACATTACAACTACAAATGAAATCATATCAAGCAGATCGCCATACTTACCACTGAGGCATAGTACCGATGCAACAACACATTGGATCCACAAGGCAAATTCGGGTACATTATTTTTATTTAACTCTCCAGTTTTTTTAAAAAACAATCCATCTTTTGCCATCGTATAATATACCCTTGCACCCGCAAGTATTAATCCGTTGTTACAGCCAAAAGTTGATATCATTATCATAACTGCAATTACGTAAGTGCCAATATTACCAAAAATAGCTTTGCTTGCTGCAACTGCTACCCTATCCTGCGGAGCAGAAGCAATTTCATTTAATGGCAACACACTTATATACATCAGGTTTGCTGATACATAGATAATTGTTACTACCAATGTTCCTAAAAATAAAGCAAGGCCAATATTACGTTTTGGATTTTTTACTTCTCCTGCAATAAAAGTTACATTGTTCCATGCATCGCTGCTGAAAATAGAACCCACCATTGAAGCGGCAATAGCACCTAAAATTGCAGAGCCTGCAACGCCGCCAATAACAGTGCCTTGAGCATTTCTGCTTGTCATTTGCCAGGCATCTGTCCAGTTTGCATTCCATATACTGCCCTTTGCAGCTAACAAAAGACCAAAAATTATTAAGCCAAAAAGAGAAAGTAATTTTACAACAGTAAATGTTGTTTGTATCATTTTTCCTCCTTCTATACCTTTTGTATTAATGTAAGTAAGAAAAGTGATGAGCACTATTGAAACGAGTTGCCCCGCATTGATTGTTATAAAACCAAGATCGGCCAAAATATTTTCAGGGCCGAGGCCGGGCACAATGTAAGCCAGGAATTTACTGAACGCAACACCTACCGCTGCAATGGTGGCAGTTTGTATAACCGCAAAAAAACTCCAGCCATATAAAAATCCTGCAAGGGGATTAAAAGCTTCTTTCAGGTAAACATACTGCCCGCCGGCTTTTGGAAACATGGCACTCAACTCTCCATAACTTAAAGCCGCCGTTAAAGTCATAAAGCCTGTGATGAGCCAAACGGCAATCAACCAGCCGGCGCTGCCCACATTGCGGGTAATATCGGCACTTACAATAAAAATACCGGAACCTATCATGGAGCCGGCAACAATCATGGTGGAATCGAATAAACCTAGTGTTGGTTTAAAAGCAGTTGTTTGATCTGACATGGTTATTTTGGTTTTTTTCAGTTGGAAATACCAGAAGTGTGTAAGGCTGAACTTATAGTAGTTGTTATGCTATAATAATTTTGCCTTCAACAACACTTCGCCAGGCTCAGTACCATCTGACAACCTGATTACATAAGGACAAGATATAGAAATTACGCCGGATTATTTGTTTGCGCTGGCTTTCATTTTTTCGTTCATTCCCTTTATAACATCGTTGGTAATGTTTAAAGTAGAATCTTTATACACCATATAATCGAGGCCGGTGCCGGTAGTGAAGATGTACATGTATTTTTTATCCTTATTATAATCGGCTAAAAATTGTTTGAGCTTAGTTTGTATGCCTTCCATAATACCAAAACTTTTTTCGTTAAGCTTTTGGCTTAACTCCTGTTTTCGGGCATCTATTTTTTGCTGCTGGTCTATTAATTTATTCTGAAAAACCTGGGCTTCCTCTTCGGTAATTGCAGCGCCTTTTTTTAAAAAGTTATCTTTTTGCGCCTGCAATCCCCGGTAACCGTTTTCCTGATCCTGCTCAATGGCTTTCATCTCTGCTTCCAGCTCTTTACGCCTTTCTTTTATGAAAGTAATTTTTTCATTCAGCGAGTCCAACTCTACATAAGCTAAGGGCGGCCGATGGCCGTTACTATCACCCAAATTATGATTGCCACTTAATTTAGCAACTACAGCTTGAGTTTTTTTGCCCGAAAATTCGTAATAAAACAGGTATGCTACAGCCATTAAAAGGATAATATTCAATACAAGGGAAAAATTTTTCATCATGCACATATATTTGGCGGCAATATACTTACAAACAGTTAGAGGGCAATAATTTTTAAAAATTTTTAGGAAAGGGTTAACTGTATTCAACCTTGGCTTTTACGATTGAAAAAAGTTAATTTACCTATTTAATATTTTGACTAAGAAATCAACTTATCAGGATGTTTCAAATCAATTTCATCCAATTTTAAATGAAACAGGTAAAATTACCCATTTGGGGAAATTTTTTATATGAAAGTGGGTATTTTTTTTATCAAAAGTGTTTATAAAATTTCAGATAAACCTTACATCTTTCACAGTTTGCATAAAAAAAAATCAATATTTTTTTATGAAACCAATCTGTTATTAATATTATTTATTAAACATTAGAGCCTCTGGTGGCATGTTGCCTTCATTTTAACTAATACATATAATCACTAATTTGGCTTTTTTACAGATTTGATAAAATTATTGCCAAAAAATTGGTATAAAAGTTGCCTTTTACATTTCATTCACTATAATTAACACACCTAAAATAATTTGCTATGAAATTAATAAACGAAAATATCAGCCTTACAATTCACAACCTGATAGCGGTTTTGGATGATGCAAAAAAGGGATATTTAAATGCATCTCAAAAAATTAAGGACAGTGTATTGTCGCTATTACTTGAGCGGTATGGTTACCAACGTGGCAGGTATAGTAATGAATTAAGAACGCTTGTGAATAGTATGGGTACACAGTGCCCCATTGATCAATTTACATTAAGCCTGCTGCAGCGTACCTGGATGGATTTAAAAACATCCTTTAAGTATGGGCAGAAAGATAAAGTAATTGAAGCTTGTATAAAAGCAGAAGAAACTGCTTTACAAAATTATGGCGCAGCTATTGAGCAGGTTGAAGATAATTATGAAGTTAGAGCAATTTTGCAGCAGCAGGTAAACGGTATTAGAACAGTGCTGGATACTATAAAAGAATATACCGGCAAAACAGGTAACTGATATTATTATTTGTAGAAGCTGTAAATATGAAATTGTCAATGGAAAATATCACCGATGCAGTGAAAGGTAAACTCGAAAGCCTGGTATCCTACTTATGCCAGATAACTAAAGGGTTTGAAAGTATTGCCGTGGATATAGAATGTGCAAATCTTAAAACAGCCATATTTGCTTTATCTGTTGAAGCTAAACAATATGCAGAAGAAATAAGAGACCAGATGAGGGAATTAAATATCATTATTCCATTGACTGCTACAGATCAACTCTGGAAAAAAATTGAATCTGATATACACGAACAGGCAGATTTTTCTAAGGGTGGAGAAATTGTTGCACTTTGTAATAATTGTGAAATTTATTTCAATAAGTTTTATGAAGATTTATTGCTGGAATATTTGCCACTTAAAAATTTTAAAGACATAATTACTTTTCAGTTATACGCAACCAGGTTTTCATTTATGAAAATAAGATTACTTAATAAATTAAGATTCAGTAACAGTGAAAAGGATAGCAGTAATCAGGTAATAGTTGATTAACATTCAACTTTAATAACCTTTAATAATCTAAAAAAATAATAACTATGTCAGTAAATCTTATCAAAACCATTCAGGAAAACTTAGGTTATCCTCCTTTAAAAAAAATTGATCCAAATACACAGCAGCCCGATATTGAAAGTACTGAAGGTGCTGAAAACAAATTCAGTCAGGCCGCAATACCCGGTGTACTTGCAGCATTCTATATTTATGTACAATCAGATGAAGGCGCTGCATCTGTTTTAAATGAATCATTTACTAACAATTGGGTTGGTAAGATATTTGATGACAACAGAAAAGAGGCCATACAAACGATTTCATCTTATGCAATGCAATCAAACGATGCCCCTGTTGCAAAAATGAACGCTATTGCAAATGAAGCGGTAAAAGTGGTTAAAGCCAACTTAAGTGCGGATGCCGGTATAAAACAAGTTAAAGATTTTTTTAGTGGTCAGAGAACCAACATTTTACTTTATTTACCTGCCGAATTAAAAATGGGCGAATTGCTGCACGATAATACACTGGATGACAACACTAATAAAATGGAGGGCCCGATATCAAGCTTAATGCAAAGTATTGGTTCTGCATTTTCAAATCCGGTTACAGGTGATGAAATAAAGGAAAAATAATTTTGTAACAAATAATGTGAGCCTGGCTTTATTGCTACAGCTTTATTAACTGCTGAATTTTAATAAATCATTGTTTGAGTAAGTAATCAGGTTTCAAATTAATTCTGTTTATAAACGCATTCTATTAAAACTACACCCGCAATATGTTAACTCAAGAAAAGAAAACGATACCATTACAATATCTGATTAATGAATCAATACTCGGTAATGTAAAAATGCAGGAGCTATTATATCAGAAATATGCACTTCCCATGTACTATGTGTGTATGCGTTATGTAAAAAATGTAACCGACGCCGAAGATGTTTTACAGGAAGGATTTATTAAGGTATTTAAAAACCTTGATACTTATAAAAATGCTGGTTCTTTTGAAGGTTGGGTAAGAACGATTATGACACGAACTGCACTTTCCTATTTAAGAGACAATAAAAAGCACTGCTACCATGCTAACCTGGAAGATTCGATTGAAGAAAAAGAAAACCATATTGTTGATAAACTTTCTGAAAAGGAGATTTTGTGTACTGTTACTAAATTACCTGCAGGTTTTAAGAGAATTTTTATTTTGTATGCAATTGAAGGCTATAACCACCGGGAAATTGCAGAAATGCTAGGATGTAGTGAAGGTACTTGTAAATCTCAGTTTTACCGTTCAAGAACCAGGTTGCAAAAAATTTTATTACAGAGTGCGTAAATGCATTATTATCAATTAAAATTTAAGTAAATCGCCCTTGATTATCCAACCTTATTGGCTGTAATTACCTTTTTAACCGCCATAATTATCACTTCATCGAATTAATTAATATACTGCAAGCAAAGCTTATATTTTAGCATGTATAAAGACAGCATGCTCTATATTTTGCAGCTGATTTTCCTTTATAAAGAAAAAAAATGCAGCATTATATTTCAGACAATTTTACTGAATTACAATTGATAGAAGATTCGATAAACGGTTGCCCTAAAATGCAGCAGACTCTTTACAGCAAATTTGCTGCTAAAATGTACCAGGTTTGCCTGCGCTATACAGATAATAATGCAGATGATGCAAAAGATGTTTTACAAGATGGGTTTGTAAAGGTTTTTAAAAACCTGCATAAATTTCGGAATGATGGCTCTTTTGAGGGCTGGATAAGGACTATAATAACCCGTACAGCACTAAGCCAGATCAGAGAAAAAAATAAAAAAATAATCAGTTATAATACAGATCTTTTACATGCAGTAAAGGATACCGAAACTGCCATAGTTGACAAACTTGCCGAAAAAGATATTATCCGCATCGTAAAAAAATTACCCCCAGGTTACCGTAAAATATTTATGCTGTATGTTATAGAAGGTTATAACCATCGGGAAATAGCTGTACTATTAAACTGCAGCGAAGGAACCAGCAAATCGCAACTATACCGTTCTAAAACACGGCTCCAAGAGATATTAAGAAAAACCGCATGAGATAATCTACAAGATTACTCCCCTGAACAAGCACCCAACCAGACAAGAAAAGCCAGGCGTAAGCCTGGTTTTTTGTTTGTACAATTGTACAAGCACATAAAAAAAGGAGCAAGTTTTAAAACTTACTCCTTAACTATTATTAGCTCATGTGCATATTGCAAAATTGCATATTGCCTATTTGTTACTCTTCTTCATCAAAGCTCATCGCTTCCTTAGTCGTCATCAACAGTTCGTATTCTTCTTTGCTTCCTACAATCATGTTTTCAAACTCACGTAAACCAGTTCCGGCAGGTATATGATGTCCTGTTATAACATTCTCTTTCAGGCCAAGCATTTCATCTGTTTTACCTTGTATGGCTGCAGAAGAAAGTACTTTAGTTGTTTCCTGAAACGACGCTGCAGATATCCAGCTATGTGTACCCAACGATGCTTTGGTAATACCCAGCAACAAAGGTGATGATGTTGCAGGTGAAGCATCACGGAACTCAGCTAATTTTTTATCTGCTCTTCTTAATACAGAATTCTCTTCACGTATCTCACGCAGGGTTACAATCTGACCCGATTTTAATTTAGTACTCTCCCCGGCTTCGGTTACAACTTTCTTATCGTAGATGTAATCGTTCTCCATGTTAAAGTCTAAACGGTCTTCTGTATCTCCTTCAAGGAATTTGGTATCACCGGCATCTTCAATGCGTATCTTACGCATCATCTGCCTTACAATAACTTCCACGTGTTTATCATTGATCTTCACACCTTGTAAACGGTAAACTTCCTGAATTTCATTCACCACATATTCCTGAACAGCAAATGGTCCTTTAATGGCTAAGATGTCAATAGGAGCAGTTTGTCCATCACTTAATGCAGCACCGGCTTTTACAAAGTCACCATCCTGTACCAAAATCTGACGACTCAATGGAACCAGGTATTTTTTAACTACACCATCTTTTGCTTCAACAATAATCTCTCTGTTACCACGCTTAATGGCACCAAAAGCAACCACTCCATCAATTTCGCAAACAACCGCAGGGTTACTAGGGTTGCGTGCCTCAAACAATTCTGTTACACGAGGCAGACCACCGGTAATATCCTTCAGCTTGCTTAATACCCTTGGAATTTTCACCAACACCTGTCCGCTTCTTACATCACTACCTTCTTCAATCACAATGTGTGAGCCTACTGGTAAGTTGTATGATTTTTTCTCCTTACCTTCTACAATAATAACAGGCAATTTGGTTTTATCTTTTGTTTCGATAACCACTTTTTCACGGTGACCGGTTTGCTCATCTGCTTCATCACGGTAAGTTATACCTTCTATCAAACTTTCAAAATGTATTTTACCATGTACCTCAGCAACAATTACGTTGTTAAACGGATCCCATGTACAAATGATATCGCCTTTGGTAACTTTCTGTCCGTCTTTTACATTCAATATTGCACCATAAGGAATATGAGAAGTGTTCAATAAACGATCGCTCTTCACATCAATATTTCTTATCTCACCGGTACGGCCAATAACCACATTTATTTTCTTACCCTGTGCATCTTCTGTATGTACTGTACGCAAACCATCAAACTGTAATGTACCATCAAACTTGGCTGGCAATGTAGATTCTACCGAAGCAGAACCAGCCACACCACCCACGTGGAAAGTACGTAACGTTAACTGTGTACCCGGCTCACCAATTGACTGTGCTGCAATAATACCCACGGCATCGCCACGCTGAGCCAGCATACCCGATGCCAGGTTTTTACCATAACATCTTACACAAACACCACGCTTGCTTTCGCAGGTTAATACCGAGCGTATTTCAACGGTATCAATACCGCTTTCATCAATCAGTTTAGCCATCTCTGCACTAATCTCTTCGCCACCGGCAATCATTAACTCTTCAGTTACCGGATGAAAAACATCATGCAAACTCATACGGCCTTCAATCCTGTCGCTTAATGCTTCAATAATATCTTCGTTATCTTTTAATGCAGATGTTGCAATACCACGCAGAGTTCCGCAATCTTCTTCATTAATAACCACATCCTGGCTAACATCCACCAAACGACGTGTTAAGTAACCGGCATCCGCTGTTTTCAAAGCCGTATCCGCCAGACCCTTACGGGCACCATGCGTAGAGATAAAATATTCCAATACACTCAAACCATCTTTAAAGTTGGCAAGAATTGGATTCTCAATAATCTCGCTACCTGATGAACCTGATTTACGTGGCTTAGCCATCAATCCCCTTAAACCTGCAAGCTGTTTAATTTGCTGCTTGCTACCACGGGCTCCACTGTCAAGCATCATATATACAGAGTTGAAGCCTTGTTTGTTGGCAGCCAACTCCTGAATTAATGTTTCTGTTACTTTGGTATCCACACGACTCCAGATATCAATAATCTGGTTGTAACGCTCGTTATTGGTAATTAAACCCATATTGTAGTTATCCCACACTTCGGCAACTTCACCTTGTGCGTTTTCAACCAACATCGCTTTAATTTCCGGAATGATCAGATCATTAATGTTGAACGATAATCCACCACGGAATGCCATGCGGTATCCAAGGGTTTTAATATCATCCAAAAATTTAGCAGTGATAGGAACACTGGTCCATTTAATAATGTCACCAATAATTTCACGCAATGCTTTCTTTGTTAAAAGCGTATTGATGTAACCAACAGTTTTTGGAACGTGCTGATTAAATATTACACGACCAACGGTAGTTTCTAATAATTTATTGGTAAGGCTTCCATCGGGGTTACGGAAGTCAACTTTTACTTTGATGTTGGCATGCAGGTCAATCACTTTTTCATTGTAGGCAATGATTACTTCTTCAGGAGAATAAAATGATTTGCCTTCGCCTTTTACTTTTTCTTCTTCGGTTGATTTTTTACCCTTGGTGATGTAATACAAACCAAGTACCATGTCCTGAGAAGGAAGGGTGAT
>JAYURR010000171.1:0-9992 GCA_043756605.1 Chitinophagaceae bacterium | reverse complement strand
CTGCGGTTGTGTTTGCAATAAGATTAAGGTGTAATGCCAGATCTTTTTCATAGCATCCGTTACAACGTGTAAGCGTTGCATTATATGCCGCTAAAACCAACCCTACCTGTGCAGCACCTGTTGCACCAAAAAAGTTTGCATACTCTCCGTTGCAAGACTGCGCCAAGCGCATAGTTTTTAACTGCCCTGTAGAACTGCCGGATAAAAATGGTTCCCGAATTTTTGACTTAATATCAGCATCCATTTGTTTTTCTTCTGTGGTGCAGGTCCATGGTAATTTTCCTTTTTCTCTGTGAGAACTGAATACAGCATAAACCGTATGATCTTTTGAATAAGGTTCAATGAATTCGTTTGCTTTATCCGTTCTAAAAACCATCGTTTGAATCCCCTGCGGAGAAATACTCAATTTTAAAGTAGCATATTTATCAGTGATCCCTTTACCTGAATAAGCCCTGATGTCTGGAAATTGTGCCTGCAAATCAGGCTCAAAATTTGAAGCTTCCAATATTTCGAACTGTTCGTATTTTCCGTCAGCATTAGGAAGCGAAATAACTGCAGAAAATTTTGAAGGCCTGCTGCCTACGATTGAAAACAATTCTTGTTTTAGCAGTTCGGTATTTAAATTAAATAATTTAAAGGCTTTAGGATAAGTTAGTCTTGCAACAGCCTTATCTGTTGTAATGGTGCTGCGGCTTTCATTGTTTGCAGACCAAAATTTGTCTGTTTGTGAAAACGCCAAAGAACTAATCAACCCTAACATTAATGTTAGTAATAAAGCTTTTCTCATAATAGTTTGTTTGTTTTAGTAAATAAAGCAGCCTTAAATGTAGTATTATTATAACTATTAAAAAATAGTAAATGTTCAAATGTTAATATCTTTTTCGGTACATCTTACCTGGTGTTTTTACTCACTCGGGTATATCATTTATCTTTGTATGAATAATTTTATATCAATCAATTGTTTATATGGAATACAGAATAGAAAAAGATACAATGGGGGAAGTAAAAGTGCCTGTTGATGCGTATTACGGTGCACAAACCCAACGCAGTATCGATAATTTTAAAATTGCACAGGACATTAATAAAATGCCCAAAGAAATCATTAAAGCATTTGCTTATTTAAAACACGCTGCTGCCATAACTAACAACGAAGCCGGTGTTTTAACAAAGAAGAAAGCCGACCTGATTGGTAAAGTTTGTAAAGAAATTCTGGATGGAAAATTAGATGATTATTTTCCGCTGGTAGTTTGGCAAACCGGTAGTGGTACACAAAGCAACATGAATGTAAATGAAGTGGTTGCTTACCGTGGCCATGTTTTAAATGGCGGAAAGCTGAGCGATAAAGAAAAATACCTGCACCCTAACGATGATGTAAACAAAAGCCAGAGCAGTAACGATACCTTCCCTACTGCCATGCACATTGCGGCATATAAAATTTTAATGGAGACAACCATACCGGGCATTACCAAACTGCGTAACACCTTAGATAAAAAATCAAAGGCTTACATGAAAGTGGTAAAGATTGGCCGCACCCATTTTATGGATGCAACGCCATTAACCGTTGGGCAGGAATTCAGTGGCTATGTTTCGCAATTAGATCATGGATTAAGGGCTATTAAAAATACATTGGCGCATTTAAGCGAACTGGCTTTGGGCGGCACCGCCGTTGGCACCGGCATTAACACACCACCCAAATACGATGTAAATGTTGCAAAGCATATTGCAAAACTTACCAAACTGCCTTTTAAAACTGCTGAAAATAAATTTGAAGCCCTGGCAGCGCATGATGCCATTGTAGAAACACACGGCGCTTTAAAAACAGTGGCGGTTAGTTTGATGAAGATTGCAAATGATATACGCATGTTATCATCGGGCCCACGCAGCGGCATTGGCGAAATTTTTATTCCGGATAATGAGCCGGGCTCATCCATCATGCCTGGCAAAGTAAACCCAACACAATGCGAAGCATTAACCATGATTGCCGCACAGGTAATGGGCAACGATGTTACTATTGGTATTGGTGGCAGCAACGGCCATTTTGAACTGAATGTTTTTAAGCCGGTGATGATCTACAACTTTTTGCACAGTGCCAGATTGATTGGCGATGGTTGCGTTTCTTTCAACGATAAATGTGCAGTTGGTATTGAGCCTATTAAAGCAAACATAAAAAAGCATTTAGATAATTCGCTTATGCTGGTAACTTCTTTAAACACAAAAATTGGTTATTATAAATCTGCAGAAATTGCGCAAAAAGCGCATAAAGAAGGAACCACATTAAAAGAGATGGCTGTTAAATTAGGTTATGTTACTGCTAAAGAATTTGATGAATGGGTGATACCGGCAAATATGGTTGGAAAGATATAAGCAGTGTAAGGCCACTAGGCAGTGTGCCAATTAAAAACACTGATAATTTCCAAATAATTTCTAAAGAGAAAAAATTTTACAGTGGCCATAAACCGTGTCAGGCCACTACGCAGAGGACTCATTAAGAACACCGATGATTTCCAAATATTTTTTAAGGAGAAAAGATTTTACAGTGGCCAGAAACCGCTACCTGCATTTGTAACTAAAATCAAGTCTGCCAGCCAAAGCCGGAATGCTTGGTTGATTATCTTTTCCCATCTGTACGCTTAATACATACGAATCACGACTCATGATATAATTACTAAAGTTGGAAACCAATGAATCACGTACCACATTTCCCGGATCATAATCTCTCACAGTCATTTTTTTAACTGCATTAAAATTCTTTAAACCAAAATTAAAAAACTGGCTGAATTCAGGATAAAACTTTTCATCGGGAAAAATATAAATAAACTGCCTGGGAGCCAGGTTGGGGAAGTAAGTAATATCAGCATCCAGATCCAGATCGCCGGTTGGCAAATCAACAGCCGTCATACGTGTAAGGTTGCCACCGCTGTAAGTATAATCAACCCTGTAAAAAGAAACAGCTGGACTTAGCGTAAAAAAATAATTTTTGGAAGTAAGAAACCCTGCTGTGTTGTAAACATAAAAAACATCGTACTGCGGAGAAAAGGGATCAGTAGGATCACTAAGGCCGTGCATTTTATTGATGCGCTTATTTACATCTACCACAAAATATTGATCCCCATCAATAAAAACAGAATCGTTTGAGTAAACAGGCTCATTAATAAATTCCAGCGTGTTGGATAAACTGTCGTAACGGGTTATCCTTATACTAATATCCTGACTGTTTATTGAATCTTCTATAGACCCCAGCCCGGTTCCTCTCCCACCGCCTGCTGTACCAGAAGTATCTATGTAAACAATCTTGCTAATCCGGCAGTCTGCCCCAACAATTAAATTGCTGCCGGTATTATCAATATTCTCTTCGCTGAACTCTTTTTCGCAGGAAAACAAGGTAGCTAAAAAAGCAATAAATAACAGCGTATGTAATTTGCTCATTAATTGTGTTTTTATATATTTCCAAAAGGGTGCTCCCGTAAAGTTCTGTATTTTTTTTAAAAGTACAGCCTGAGCATTGTTAATATCTTAAAGATGATAAAAAATATTTGTTTGCTGGCTTTATAAATCCTGAATGAACGAAATATTTTCTTCAGACATGATTATCATAAACTAGTAACAGAAAACATACAGGTATTTCCTCCACCGGTAAGCGGATAATTAAAAGGCCCTGACATAGTTGGGGTGCCAGTTCCGGTTAAAGTAACCTGCCGTGAACCTGTTATATTAAAAGTACCCGTTGCCGAAAAACTGATACCATTTACTGTTGGGGTTGATATGCTGTAATTACCCGGCGAAGTTACATTTACATAAACCACCGCTGTATTTGAAGCGGTTAACATTGTACCGGTTGTGTAAGTGCCATTAACAATAGCACCAGTGCAATTGCCTGGCGACCCGCTGAGAGCAAAACTTGCATTGGTTATAACGGTTGTGTAAGTAATGGGAAAACTACAATTTGTTGCACCATTGGTTACTGGGTAATTGAATGTTCCAGCAGCAATAGGTGTGCCGCTTGCCTTTAAAATTATAGTCTGAATTCCAGGATTGTTAAAAGTGCCGATTGTATCAAACTTAACACCGTTTATAGGCGTGCCAGTTATAATATATGTACCTGGGGTATTTACATTTACTGTCATTTCAACTTTATTATTAGCCATCATTTGCTGGCCTACTATGTAATTGCCGGTTATGTTTGATATTGAACAATTTCCTGGAGAGCCGCCAAGGGTATAAAGTGCTGTTCCAAAACCACCACCTGAGCCAAAAACAACAATTGAAAAATTACAAATGGTAGCGCCATAAGATATTGTAAAATTATTAACACCAGTGGAAATGGGCTTACCGCTGGCATACAACCGAACCGTATTTATGCCAGTAGTTATAGTGCCGGTTTTTTTAAAAGAATATCCGTTAACAGAATCTGACTTTATGATAAAACTACCACCAACAGCAATATTTACCAGAATATCTACATAATTATCAGTGGTTAAAACGCTATCAACTTTAAATAAACCATGCACCGTTGCCGGTGTGCAGTTGCCAGTATTGGTACTTTCCAAAGTACCCCCGGACTCTCCTCCCGGATCTGTATTTTTTGTACAGGCCGGTAATAAAAAAGTGGTTGCAAACAATATGGTTGTAAGATAAAATAATTTCATAAACCTGCTGAATTTGTTGCTTTAAAGATATGCTTTTTATGAAACCTGCGATTCATCGTTAACCAAAGCATTTGTTTCTACCGTAGGATGCGTTTCTTTAGCATTGTGCTGCTTAAAAAAACGCTTTTGAAAAACTAAAATGCTGAGAATGCCGGTTGTTATGGATGCATCGGCTATATTGAAGATGGGATTGAAGAATACAAATTTATTGCCGCCAAAATAAGGAACCCATTGTGGCCAGGTTGTATCTATTATGGGAAAATGCAACATATCTACCACATTGCCATGTAAAAAAGATGCATAACCTTTTGTTGAAAAATGAGCCAGACCCTGGTAGCCAACATAATCTTTAAAAGTAGGGTCAACAGTCATTCCTTTATCAAAAATCATCCCGTAAAAAGCAGAGTCAATCAGGTTGCCTAATGCCCCGGCATAAACCAATGATGCACAAAAAATAAAACCCTTGTGTTGTTTTTCTTTAATTATTTTGGCGAGATACCAGGTACCAAAAATAACCGCTATCATGCGGAAAATGGTAAGAGCCATTTTACCCCAGTTGCCACCAAACTTCCAGCCATAAGCCATGCCCGGGTTTTCAACAAAATAAAGCTGAAAGCCGCTGCCGATCATATTATGATGCTCATTAAGCTCATAATTAGTTTTAATCCACAGTTTTAATGCCTGATCGGCAATAATTATTAATAAGATGATGATTGTTACGTTTCTTGCTTTCATAATAAGTTGCAAAGATAAGCGTTTGGAGATTTTAGATTTTAGATTGCCGATTTTAGATTGAAGCGCCACCTCAACACTCATGCTTTACAATTACCGGTTGCCTCATTAGCACATTATCCCATCAGCATATTAGCTAATTATCCTCATTCTTCAAAATACACCCTTTTAACCCGTTGCGATATGCCTGTTAAAATTTCGTAAGAAATACTTTGCGCCAATGCTGCCATTTCACTTACCGGCAAATCAGCACCAAATACAATCACTTCATCACCTTCCTGTGCATCAATACCGGTTATATCAAGCATTGTCATATCCATGCACACATTGCCTATCACCGGTGCAGGCTTTCCATTCACAAGCATACTACCAACGCCATTGCTTAATAAGCGTGGGTAGCCATCTGCATAACCAATACGTACCGTGGCTATTTCCGAATCTTTTGTGGCCACACCTTTTCGGCTGTAGCCAATGCTTTCGCCTGCTTTTATTTTTTTTATTTGAGAGATGGTAGTTTTTAAAGTAGTTACATTTTTTAACTGCTGCTGAATAACCGGGTCGGCATCAACACCATACAAACCAATGCCCAGGCGTATCATATCAAACTGCATATTTTTATGGCGATGAATGGCAGATGTGTTTGCAATATGGCGGAGAAATGTGTAACCGGTAATTTTTTGTATCTGCTCACAACCTTCCAGAAATATTTTTGCCTGTGTATTTGTAAACTCATCGTGCAGTGAAGAATCGCTTGCTGCCAGGTGAGAAAAAACTGATTGTATTTTAAAAACCGATGTTGATTTTAAACGGCTGCAAAGTGCTGAAATATCTTGTGGCTCAAAACCCAGGCGGTGCATGCCGGTATCTAATTTAATATGCACCGGATAATTATTGATGGCACTGCGCATTAAATAATCTTCAAAAGTTGATAAAATGCCAAACGAAAAAAGTTCAGGCTCCAGATTATGCTGCACCAGCACATCATAGGTTACTTCCTCTGCATTCATTACCATAATGGGCAGTGTAATACCGGCTTTGCGTAATTCAACACCTTCATCGGCATACGCAACCGCCAGATAATCTATCTGGTGAAACTGCAGCAGGTTGGCAATTTCAAACCCACCACTGCCATAGCTGAAAGCCTTTACCATGGCCATTAATTTAACGCCCGGCTTCAACAGATGCTGGTAAGTATTTAAGTTGTGGGTGATGGCGTTCAGGTTTATTTCCAATACTGTCTGGTGAATTTTTTCTTCCAGCAAATGACTTATCTGTTCAAACTCAAAAAGTCTTGCACCTTTTAGCAAAATACTTTCATTATAAAAATGCGTGGCCGGAAATTTTTGAATAAACTCAGCCGTGGAATTAAAGAACAGCGTTTCGGTAATCTCATTAAAAGCCTCGCTGTTTTTTACAATTTCGGATCCGATGCCGATTAAACGGTTTATTTTTTTTTGTTGCAGAATGTCGGCCACTTCATCATACAACTGCTTACCGGTTTTGCCGCTTTGCAAAATATCGCTGATAATAACTGTGCGTTTGGGATGTTGCTGTTGCTGTTGCAAAAAATCGAGCGCAATGGATAAGGAAGTAATATCGGCACTGTAACTATCATTAATTACCGAGCAGTTGTTAATGCCCTGTTTCAACTCAAGCCGCATTTCCACAGGCTTTAACTGTAGCATGCGTTCCTGAATTATTTCATCATCAATATTAAAATGCAACAATATGCACCAGCAGGTAATGGCATTCTTTATAGCAGCATCGTTTGTAAACGGAATAGAGATGCTTAATTTTCTCTCTTTATAAACCGCTTTTATAACAGTGTTAAAAGGCTGCACCTGTGTACTTTTTATGCAAAGCGTTGCATCTTCCTCTTGCCCCCAGTTAAATAAAGTGGTATTGTTTTTTTGCTGAAGTTGTTTCAGTGCCTCATCAACCACATCATCATCTTTACTGTAAATAATAGTTTCAGTATTTATAAATAGTTTTATTTTTTCCAGTACTTTGGCAGCCGTACTTTCAAAGCCTTCGCTGTGTGCCTCGCCAATATTGGTAAATATGCCGATGGTTGGTTGTATTACTTTTTCAAGCTTCTCCATTTCACCCGTAACAGAAATACCGGCTTCAAAAATGCCCAGTGTGTTTGCTGCATTCATTTGCCAAACACTTAATGGCACACCAATTTGTGAGTTGTAACTTTTAGGACTGCGTACAATATTACAATCGCTTTGAAGCAATTGGTACAGCCATTCTTTTACAATGGTTTTACCATTGCTGCCGGTAATACCAATTACCGGAATAGTAAACTTACTGCGGTGGTGTGCTGTTAATTGCTGTAAAGACTGCAATACATTTTTTACCAATAAAATATTTGCCAATGCAAAATGCTGTGGTAAAATACTAAAAGAATCATCTACAATAAAATTACGTACGCCTTTACTGTACAAATCTTTTACAAAAGTATTGCCCTGCCTGCGTGGGCCAGGTAATGCAAAAAACAAAGTAGTAGCAGGAAATAATAATTTTCGGCTGTCAATCAACAAATGTTCTATAACATCAGCAGTGTTATTGCATAACAAAAATTTACCGCCGGTTATTTTTTCTATATCTGCAATGCTGTACATTAATAATTTATTGTTAGGCAATGGTTTTATTTTTCATTGCTGAGTTGTGCCTTTTAATGCGCCACATCATCCTGCGGCTCCTCTTGTTGGTTCCCTTTTTTTCTATCAATAAAAATAGAGTAAACTACAGATGTACTTAAACAAAGCAAAATAAAACCCAGCGAAATAAATACCTGTATGGTTTTGTCTATCCATTGATTTATCCAATATTCGCCAAGCATTTTTAAGCCAATAAATATTAATACTATGGCAATGCCCTGCGGCAGGTAATCAAATTTATTTACGGCATTACGTAACAGAAAAAATAAAGAGCGCAGGCCCAGCACTGCAAAAATATTGGAGGTGTAAATTACCAACCTGGCAGTAGGCTGATAACTTTCTGTTTTGGTATCTACAATGCCCATTACAGCGGGTATAGAATCGAGTGCAAAAACCAGATCAATAGCTGCCAGCATAATTACCACTACAAATAAAGTGGTATATTTTTTTTTGCCGTTTTCTATAACGGTAAACTTGCCATTGCCATCATGCGGGGCAAGAGGTAAGAATTTTTTCAGGAAAATATAGACTTTACTTTTTTGCGGATCAAACTCTTTTTCTTCCTCTACCGATGCAAACATTTTGTAACCTGTGTACACCAGAAAAGCACCAAACACATACAACAACCAATGAAATTTTTCTACCAGTACCACGCCTACTGTAATAAATATAATTCTAAAAACAATGGCCATCAATATCCCTATCAATAATACCCGTCCGTAGTTTTTTTCTTTTACACTAAAGGCTGTAAAAATAAGTATGAATACAAAAATATTATCTATGCTTAGGCTCCATTCCATCAGGTAAGCACTCAGGTATTCCAATGCAGGTTTTTGCCCTTTTTCTATCCATAAAAAAACACAAAATGCCAATGCCAGGCCTACCCAAAAAAAGGTTTGGTATAAGGCCTGTTTTATGGTAACTTTTTTCCCTTTTTTACTCATCAGTCCAAGGTCAACAATAAGTGAAACAACAAGTATAACAGCAAATACAATATATGTTAATTGGGTATTTTCCATATTTATGATACTGTGTATTTTCTTCTTCTTATAAATTGATAAACCAATGCAAATAATAAAACCAGTATCACCGGTACAAGGATATTAATTACCTGCCAGGTGGTTTTTTGATCTTCTACTTTCTTCTTATCCAACAAACGTAAGGTATAATCCTTTGCCTTTGCTTCGGTAAGATTTGATGTATTGATGAGGTAGTCGAGGCAATTTTGTAAAAAATCTTTGTTGGCAAATGCGAACTCACGCTGCGATCCAAAAGTAAAGGGGTTCATCCCCATGGGAATGGCCTGGTTTTTAACAACTGAATTTAATATGATATCAGCATCTGCAACCACGATCATTTTATTATCTGTTATATTTTGTGGTACAAATACAGCACCAATATTTTGCAGGGAATCGTTCATGGCCTGCGACAACCTGTTTGAGAAAAGGGATTTAAATTTCCCCTCGAGTAAAACAGCTACCGGAATATTTGATCTTTTAAATTTTTCATTTTCTGCTGCATTCACGTTCTCCAGAACACTTATCAATGCAGGTGTAGCAATGGTTCGGGAATTGGCTGATGAACTTAATAAAATTGTTTTTTTTATTCCTTCTGCTTCTACTGTATCAATGGAGTTTACAAACCTGCCACTAACAAAACCAAGGTTTTTATTGATGACATGGTTTGACCTGGATTCAAAAACAGGGAAATAATTCCACGGTAACAATTCAAACTGTTCATTGCCGCTAACATCAAAGGGTAAAAAATCGCATTGCAGATCCATTACCAAATCAGGGTTTATTCTTACACCATATTTAAACAAAAGGTCATCCAGTTCAAGGCCACGGTTGTAAGCAACCACTTCGCCTTTTTTACTTTTAAGGCTATCCAATTCGGCATTTAATTTATCCAGAAAGAAAATAATTTTGCCGCCATTCATTACGTACTG
>JAYURR010000170.1:0-32189 GCA_043756605.1 Chitinophagaceae bacterium | reverse complement strand
TGTTTTACAAAAAACTCGTGGCGTGGAATCAAAATTTTAATCTCTGCTACTTTATCTTTAATAGTATGCACTACATTATCCAGCTTTAAATACACATCCACCTTGGTAATCCTGTCGTGGTATTGTGTTAGTTTTTCTACTTTTTTCTCAATATAAGATACTAGCTTAATGTCTGCATCAAAGTGCACTGTCTGAATGTTTACGTTCATAAATTCTGGTTTTTTTCCCGATGGCTATCGGGGGTGAAAAATAAATGTGAAAGAACTGTGTAGATTATTACATCATAGGCAAATTTGAGAAGGGTTTTTAATACGCTGATTACGATAATAAAGTTAATACTTTACCGAGATTAATCAAAATAAGATATGCTTAACCTGTGAATTTTATAACGGATTTATATGGCGGAATAGTATGGCTTAAATATTATTTTAAATTGCTAAGCCTTTGGGTGCGCCTTTTTATGGATGTTCTTTAACTTTTCGATGGTATTGTGTGTGTATATCTGCGTAGCAGCCAGGCTGCTGTGGCCCAACAGTTCTTTTACAGCATTTAAATCGGCTCCATTATTCATTAAATGGGTGGCAAAAGTATGGCGCAGTACGTGGGGGCTTTTTTTATCAATAGTAGTTACCAGGGAAAGGTATTTGTTAACTGCTGCATAAATATACCGGGGATACAATTTCTTGCCGGAACTTGTTACCAGCAGTACATCTTCATCAAAGTTTACCAGCTGTTTTCTTTTATCAGCCATGTAATTATCCATCATTAACATCAGTTGATTACTGACGGGTATAATACGTTCCTTTTTTCCCTTGCCCAATACTTTAATGGTACTGTTGCCCTTAGAAATACCTGTTTGTTTTAACCCAGCAAGTTCGGCCTGGCGCATACCTGTATTGTAAAAAAGCTGCAAAATAAGTTCGTCGGTTTTACCGGCCCAGGTATTAGGAAATTCAACAACAGTTAACAGGGTTGATATATCTTTTTTATCAACAAACTGGGGAAGGCGTTTATTTACTTTGGGAGATATGATGGCCGTCATAGGGCTTACCGAAATAGTTTGTTGCCTTAACTGGTATTTAAAAAAAGATTTGAGGGTTGATATTTTACGGTTGATGCTTTTAGATTCCATTCCGTGCTGCTTCATATGTGCCAGCCAGGAGCGGATAAATGTTGGTTTAATTTCTGCCAAAGGCATTTCTCCAAACTGCACAAGCAGAAAATCGAAAAAAGCCGTTAAATCGTTTTTGTAAGAAATAATGGTGTGGTTGGAGTACCTTTTTTGAAAACTGAGGTAATCCATAAACTGCTGTATGGTTTGTGCTGCGGTTTGGTGCATAAAAAAACTGATACCCAAAGTTATAATAACCGGGTATCAGTTTAAAATATTGCTGATTTAATTTATCTTAATCGAACTTACCTGCCGAAACCTGCTCTTTGTAAACAGCTTTCAAAACTTCTTTACGACGGCGGATAGAAGGCTTAATGAAAGCCTGTCTTTCTCTGAGCTGTAACAGAATTTTACTTTTCTCAAATTTCTTTTTGTACTTTTTGAGTGCTTTGTCGATGTTTTCGCAGTCTTTTGAATCAATAATTAACATATAATATATACCTCCTTTAGGTGATTTAAGGGCGCAAAGATAGCCGAAAAAATTAAATAATGAAAAACTTTGCAACAAATTCCGAAATTTGATGAATGTTTACAGGAATAATAGAAAAAACAGGTATTATAAAAGAGATTATCTGCCAGGGAACCAATACCAGTTTTTGGGTTGAATCTGAACTTGCAGTAGAACTTAAAATTGACCAAAGCCTTAGCCACAATGGCGTTTGCCTTACTGTGGAAGAAATTAAAGATGGCAGGCACCGTGTTACAGCCATTGAAGAAACTATTTTAAAAACAAATGCAGGAAGTTGGATTGCAGGATATACGGTTAATCTTGAACGCTGTATGCAGTTGAATGGCCGGTTAGATGGGCATATTGTGCAGGGCCATGTAGATTGTACGGCTGAATGCACGGAGGTTGTTGAAAAAGCCGGCAGTTGGGAATACCGTTTTACTTTTGCCGAAAAATTTGCTGCTTTTATTATTGAAAAAGGATCGGTTACTATAAACGGTATAAGCCTTACTTGTTTTAATGTTACCAACAACCAGTTTACCGTTGCCATTATTCCATATACATTTGAAAATACCAATATGAGCCGCCTTACAAAAGGCGATGTGGTAAATATTGAATGGGATGTGGTGGGGAAGTATGTAAGTAGGATACTATTTTTAAAAAGATAATAGAAGATCAATTTCCAAAAAATGGTTTCAAGTTATAAGTACTTAAAAAAAAAATGATGGTATCATTTCAGCCAATTTGCACAAAGTTTAGCTATGGTTTTATCTTGCTACTTTGAACTTTGCATTTGGCAATTCAATTTGAAGTTTCACTTTTGCTTTTAATGCTGTAAAAACTTTCATCAATGTGTCAATTGTTACATTGCTGGCATTACTTTCAAGCCTTGAGATCTGTGCTTTTTGAACACCCACTAATTTACCCAATTCTTCCTGTGTTAATTTTCGCTCTTGCCGGCTTTCTTTAATTGCCTGCCCAATTAAATCCATTTGAAGTTCATACTCAAACCTGTCTCTGCTCAGAGTTCCTTTTTTTCCAATTATTTTATCCTGTACTTCATCTAATGAGTAAGTTTTCATTATTTTATTTTTTTAGCTTTTCTTGAAAATATTTTTTACGCTGCGTTTCTGCTTTCTGAATATCATTGTCGGGAACCTTACTCTGCTTTTTTACAAACCCATGTGTTGAAATAACTAATGTTTTAGCAGCATTTGTTTTATCCCAAAATGCTAAAAACCTGTATTGAAGGCCGTGGTATAAGGTTCTAAATTCCCAAATTTCGTCAGTTAACTTCTTAAATAATTCCGGATCATTTTTTTGCTGCGCTTTTCTGATATTATAAAGAATTTTGCCGGAATGCTTTAAGTCTAATAATTGCAAATAATGAAAAGCCTCCTTTAGAAAAATAATTTCGAAGTAATTATCCATATTAATTCTAAAAATTAAAGATAAAATAGTTTCGTTAAAAAGAAACTTTTAATTTTTGAGCAGAAAAAAAGTAATAGCAGTGTAGTATATGTTGAAAATATAAGCATAGTTTAAATTCTTACATTAAAATTTACTCCATTTTCCCACCACCCCCACCCAAATAGGTAGGTACACCCTCCACAAAAGGTTAATTTACCCACCATTTCAGGTATATCCTCCCACTTTTAACCTAAACAAACCCACCTGCCTACCTTAACTAACCCACCCAATTATGCTAACTACCCCACCTGTTTACCCAAACCAACCCACCCGCTTGCCTAAACCTACCCCACCTGCTTACCCTAACTGACCCACCCATTTACTAAAAAACCCCACCTTGCAGATGGGGTAAGTTAAGCAAAAAGGTTAACTGGTTTAGCTTTGAGGTGGGGTTGAACCTGTACCTCCCTGGCCGGCAAAGCGTTGCTTAAGTGCATCGTAAACAGCATCGGCACCAGGTATGCCTGCGCTGGCAGCGGCTTCAAACAGGCGGTAAGCGGCAAGGCTGCTTGCATAAGCCTCGCTGCCGCATAGCATACGGGTATCCTGTATTTTTTCTACCAGTTGCAATGCCATCATTTCCAGTTCATCTAACTGCTCGTACAGGGTAAGGTCGCTTTTAATATCGGCCACATTCAGGTACGATGGCAGCATGGGTGCATTATTGGCAAGTGCATTAATACTATCGCTAACAAACACTTTGTTGTTTTCACTTATTTTGGGCAGTGTTACCCTTTCGTTGGTAGTAAGGCCAATTAAAAAAGGCATGTTACCGTAAATGTCTTTAATTGATGCTTTTACTGCAATAAATTCTGCATCTTTCATTACGGTGTTTAACCGGTTAATGGTAATGTTCATGTTTTTGATTTTTTTTGTTTAAAATAATTGGCCATAACCAATAGCGGCAGGCCGTTACAAAATAAATAGGAACCTAAAGAAGCTTGTTTTGTTTCAAAAAAAATGTTAAGGATAAAGACAGATTAAAAGCATTTAACAAAATGTTTATAAATTATAATGGGCATTACAGCTTATGAAACACATCGACCGTAATTGGCAATTGATTTTAACCTGTAACTTTGAATAGGATAACTTGATTGGTAAGATAATAAAAGCCATGCTGCAAATATTGAACGGATGAAGGAGCACAAATGCAATCAGGTAACAATCATTAAAATAATTAATTTACTCACCCCATTTTTTTGGAAGCCGAAATAAAAATACCAGCCAACAAACATATACCTCAATTAGACGGACTAAGAGGCGTGGCTATTTTAATGGTGATGTGCTACCACTTTTTTCCAAACAATATAATTTGCAATTTTGGATGGACTGGTGTTGATCTTTTTTTTGTTTTATCAGGTTTTTTAATAACAGGCAGATTATTACCTTTTTTGGATGACAGAAAAATAATACTGAAATTTTATCGGAACAGGTTTTTAAGGATAGTTCCTTTATACTTTGGCTTTTTGATAATGTTTTTTGTTGGGTGGTTTTTACTTTCGTCGAAAGAAACTTTAAGTTCTTTTAAATTTTATGAGACTCATTGGTGGCAATTTTTTCTTTTTATTCAGAATTGGGTTTTTGCCAATAACTTAGTTGAAATAAAAACACATTTACAACATTTATGGTCGGTAGCAGTAGAAGAACAGATATACCTGCTTTTTCCGTTGTTTATAGTTTTCGTCAGAAACAAAACAAAAATATTTTATAACGTAATTTTTTTAATCATTGTAATAGTAATCAGCAGATGGTATTATTACAATTTTATTATTTCCAAAGAAGAGTATCTCAGGATATTTTATAATACTATTTTCAGGCTTGATTCTTTCTTAATGGGCGTTTTAGTTTATCTGATTTATGATAATCCGGTTAAATTCAAGAAAGTTAAAACTGCAATACATTGTTTGGGATTACTTTCTTTTGTAGTCCTTTTTACCTACATCTCAATAACAAATGATGCTGAAAAAAAGAATGCATTTATTTCAGGAGGGGGTTATACAATTATTGCATTCATGTATGCCAGCCTGCTTCAAATAACATTATTCAAAAGAAGCAAGATTATTAATTCAGTTACGTCATTTAGATTTTTAAGATACACAGGCAAGATATCTTATGGGATGTATATTTTTCATTGGCCATTATTTCTACTAGGCTTCATTTTGTTAAATAAGACCATAGTTTATTCAAACCTTTCCCTTAACAGCAATAACATTCATATACTTAACATACTAATCTGTTTTGTTGGTACATACGTTATTAGTCATTTAAGCTTTAAATATTACGAGTCGTTCTTTTTAAAAAGAAAAACTCGTTCAACGTAAAATTTTAGATAATTTGCCTTTTAAATTCTTTTATTAACATTAATAAAATCGGGAACTAATTATTGAATGCCTGACAAACAATTTATACCGGCTCTTACAGGAATACGTGCAGTTTCTGTATACTTTATTTTTTTTAAACACCTTAATCCCTTTTCCCAACAAGCACAACCAGATTTTTATTTGTTTGTAAATCAATTTTATACTTTTTTGACTTTTTTTTTCGTATTAAGTGGCTTCCTCATTTATTATAAATATCATGACATCAGTAGCTTGAACAGAACCAGGCTCTACAACTATTTTATTAATAGAGTATCAAGGGTATTACCGATATTGATCATACTTATCAGTATTACCTTTTTTCTTGGGTATTTTCATGGAATATATTCAGGCAAAGAGTCAGTAAAACTATATCTGTTAAATATCAGTTTACTAAAAGGATTCTCTTCGGATTATCTTTTAACCGGCATAGGGCCAAGTTGGAGTATGTCTGTAGAAGAATTATTTTATTTATTGTCGCCTTTAATCTTTTTCTTTATCAAAAAGGTATCATCGCTTGTAAAGTTTGTTATTCTCTTTTATGCACTGGGTGTATTGATAACTTACATTTTTGCATTATATCCTATCAATGGATTTTTCAGCAACATAACTTTTACATTTAATTTCACATTTTTTGGGCGGGTATTTGAATTTGCCTGTGGTATTTTCCTGGCCATGCTCGTTAAAGGAAAAGTAAAACCTATTTTCCAAAAAACTCCAGGTAAAATAATTTTATATACCGGGCTAATTATTATAATTACGTCGCTTATTATACTTTATTTAATTGCTAGAAATTACCACATTATGAATGCAATCGACTCAATACCAGGTGTAATAATTAATAATATTTTAATGCCAATTGGAATTGTCTTTATTTTCTATAGTCTTATTTATCAAAAAAGTTTATTACAATATTTTCTTTCAAGTAAACTGATGGTTGCTCTTGGTAATTCAACTTATTCATTTTATTTATTGCACACCACTTTTGTATTATCTTACATTTTTAAATTCATAAGTAACAACATCTTTATAGCATTCATTGTAATGATAATTGTTTCTTATATTTTTCACAAAACAGTTGAACAACCCTTAGCATTATTATTGAGAAAGAAATTTTCAAGAAATACAATTACCGGTTGATACAGGTTTTAAAAAACTATACCTCCTGCTGCTTTTTTTGTGCTATCAAAAGTCCTCTGGCAGCCAATATCATCACAAACGGAAAAGCCGGGCTGATGAAGCGGTTGCTCCATTCATCGCAAGTAAAAAATATTCCAACAGAAGTAAATAATAAATATAACACCGCAAATAATTTGATGTAATAAAACGCATGCTGCTGTTTTGAAAATAGACCAATTAATGCAAGTGGATAAAAAACCGTAAAGCAAATTAACAGCAGGTTGTTTTGCCAGCTATAATAACTGCGGTACATACCAAAAAAACAACCTAATTTTTTAAACCCGCTTTTAAAAAAAATACTAAATCCAATCTCATCTTTTATTACTGTAAAAGCTTTGTAAAGGCCTTCCTGGTTATACTCATGATAAACAACCCCATTGATGGTTTCGGGCACCTGGCAAATTATTTCCATCCGTCGGATAGAATCGGGATTTACAAAAGCGGTAAAAGGAGAATTGAGGATGATGATTACCGAAACAATACCGATGCCGGTTAAAATATAAAACGCTGTTTTCTTTTTATTGCGGTACGTCCAAAACATCATTACTGTAAAAACAGATAACAAAAATAAAATGCCGACGGGCCTTGAAAATAAAATGAGCAGGAATACAAAAGCTAAAGCCGCAAGCCTCGTATATTTTTTGTCAGTTAACCAATTATTAAACAGGTAAATGCCAATCATCAATAAACTGGTATGCACACTTTCGGAATACAAAAAGAAATTCCATTTTTGAATGGGGTAACAAAGCAGGTAAATTATAAAGAAGAGGTAAGCAACATTTTTGTTTACCAGCACATTCATCAATAATTTATACATGCATAAAGCTGCAACAAAAGATAAACAGATCTGAAGAACGCCAATAACAACAAGATTTACAGAAAGTTTAATAAACAATGCTACCAGCAAGGAATAAACAATATAGAAATATCCAAAAACACCATTAAAAAAATCCTGCCCGTTTATGATACGGTTTGCATTGTCAATAAATTTTTCTGCTTCTCCTCCAAGTTGAATACCAAATTTAAAAAGTAGTACGGCATTCATTAAAAAATATACAACGGCAGCAATTATAATTTTTTTTTCAAAAAATATTGTACCGTTCTTCATTGCAATAGTTTGGTTAGTTGCAGATTATATTTTTTTGCCCGTCATTGCTTTACTTATAGCCAGATCCATAATTCTTTCGGCATAAGGGCGGGAAATATCATTTAGTTCTTCTGTTTTTGTTTGTACCAGGTTTTTATCATTCATATCAAGCGAAAGCTGCAACGCCTGCATGGCTAAGGATGTGGCGGATACTTCTGCCGGTGTGAGACTTTCAAAATTTTTCTGCAAAAATTTTTCGGTGGTTTGTAACAGTTGTTCTGCCTCAGTTTTTGCTTCGGTTAAAGCACGTATTGCTATATCTTCTTTAGCATGTTGCATTGAATCTAAAAGCATTTTCTCCACATCTTCATCAGTTAAACCATACTGTGGTTTAACATCAATTGATTGTTCAACGCCACTTCGCAGTTCTTTTGCGTTTACTACCAGTATGCCATCGGCATTTATTAAAAAACTAATTTCAACTTTGGGCATGCCTGCCGGCATTCCGGGTATGCCGGTTAAATTAAATTCTGCAAGCCGGCGGTTGTCTTTTACCATATCCCTTTCGCCCTGGTAAACTGCAATCTTCATTGCGCTTTGCCCATCTTTGTAAGTGGTGTATTGCCTGCTTGCTTTTGCTGGAATTTTAGAATTACGTGGCAGCAGTACATCCATCAATCCGCCCATGGTTTCCAATCCAAGCGATAGTGGTGTAATATCAAGCAATAGCATATCGGTTGTATTACCAGCCAGAATATCAGCTTGTATGGCTGCTCCCAACGCCACCACTTCATCCGGATCAACACTATCATTTAATTTCTTTTCAAAAAATGCACTTACCATTTCTTTTACCAAGGGCACCCTGGTGCTGCCGCCCACCATTACAATCTCATCAACATCTTTCTTTTTTAAACCAGCATCTTTTAAAGCGTTTTTACAGGCTGTAATTGTTTTTTCTACAATGGGTTTTATAATGGCATCAAATTTTTCTCTGCTGATGGAAATTTCTTTGCCTTCGTAAACAGTTTTAAATTTATCATTGGCTGATAAATGTTTTTTTGCTTCTTCAGCCTTTAAACGCAGCACCTGCCGGTGTTCATCAGCATTACCTGCAAAATCATTATGCTGTAACCAATAATCAACAATAGCAGTGTCTAAATCATCGCCACCCAAATAAGTATCACCGTTGGTTGACAATACTTCAAAAACACCACCCGCAATATTTAATATTGAAATATCAAAAGTGCCGCCGCCCAAATCATACACTGCAATGGTTTTTGCCTGTTCTCCTCCTTTGGAGGAAGCGCCAAATCCATAAGCCAGGCTCGCTGCCGTAGGTTCGTTAATTATCCTGAGCACATCAAGCCCTGCAAGTTTACCGGCATCACGTGTTGCCTGCCTTTGTGCATCGTTAAAATAAGCAGGCACGGTAATAACTGCTTTGCTCACTGGTGTTTTTAAAATATGCTCGGCTTGTTTTTTTAATTCTTTTAATATTAAAGCAGATAGATCAAGAGGCGAATAAAAAATATCACCCACTTGTACTTTTACCAATTTGTTATCATCATCAATTATTTTATATGCCAGTGATGATGCATTACTTTTTACATCACTATAAGTTCTACCCAACAAGCGCTTGGCCGAAAAAATGGTGTTGGCCGGATCGGTAACCAGGTATTGCTTTGCTTCTTCGCCTACGGTAATTGTACCACCTGTACCAAAATGAATTACAGATGGCACCAGCGATTTGCTGTTGTGTTCTTTTAAAGCAACCGGTTTTTTACTTTCGGGATGTATAATGGCAACCAGGCTGTTGGTAGTTCCCAGGTCTATTCCCACAATAATTTCTTCCTGCTGCAAACTGCCAGTGGCTATGTTGATAGCTATTTTAGCCATGTAATTAATTTATTTAAGTACAAAGGTAATAAATAAAAAAGGCTGCCTTTGCAGACAGCCTTCTATAATTTTAAATACCTGGTTTATCTTATAATAACCATTTTACCATAACCTTTTGTAAAGAATTTATCTGTATTATCACCTTCTGCCTTGTACTTATCAAGCGATTTACCATTGAGGTTTGTTAGCACCCTGTATAAGTAAACACCGTTGGCAAGTTTATCGCCATAGGTATCTGTACCATCCCACTTATATTCAGTTATGTTTCTGCCAACATGTATAGGCCCCAGTTCGTCTTTGGTAATTTCCCGTACAACTTTACCTGTAATGGTTAAAATCTGTATGCGTATGTTCTGCGGTACTTCGCTGCCGGTTACAGTAAATACAAAAGCAGTTGATGTTGTAAACGGATTGGGATAATTAAGCAGGTTAGAAATCATTGCTTTGGTTATCACTGTAAATGTAACGTGGTATTCAATTGCACCCGCAGTATTGCCCATGGCATCTTTACCAGATACAATCAGTTCGTACTCTCCTTCCTCGGGGAAAGTTGGCAGAAAATCAATAGTTGCTGTATTATTGCCGGATGATAAATTAGCCGGTGTAAAACGCATACTATCGCCAAAATTATAATTGCGTAACGATCCATCGGGGAAACGTACCTGTACTTTTAAATACGCTGTATCGCTTAAAGCCAGAAAGCGGCTTTCGTCTTTAAGATTTATCAGAATATGCGGTTTGGCAGATACAATATCTTTGTTAAGGATATGCACCCCATCAAAAGTAACATCAAGCAGCGGATTAAAATTATCTGCTTTTACAAACAGGTTTTTAAACAACACATTATTAAAATGGTATTGCTCCAATTGTGCATTATTGGGGTTTACCTCAACAAAAACTGTGTTACTACCCGGATAATTTCTGGTGTCAATTTTATAATTTATAACCAACGTATCGCCCGATATCAGCACTTTTCCTTTGGGCAGTATTATTTGGGTTGGATTATTATTCCTGTCAGTTATGCTAAAATTAATTTTCATACTGTCGGCAAAAGCGGTTTGACTAATATTTTTAAAAGCCAGTTTAAAATCAACTAATTCTCCCTGATCGGCAGTATCCTTCATACTAAAAAGAATATTTGGAGCAACAGCCCCTTCTGGTACATAGGTACCGTTAACCCGCCAGTATCTTAATTGGTATGGTGTTCCCTTAATCGTATCCTCATTATACATTTGAAGTTTGAGATAGGGATACTGATTTGCATTTATTGCTGAAATGTCGAAATCTTTAATTGTAGAATCGACGGTATATAATGTTGTTTCTATACCCGAAGCAGTTACACCAATTACTTTAAATAATATAGAGTCGCCAGGAGATGTTTCTGAAGGTTTGCCACGCCAATGAAACTTGCTCCAGGATTTGGCAGGACCGTATATGGGAGATGTTATTGTACCTGAACCCTTTGTGGAAGGACACAGTACATCCAAAACAATTTTATCGGCATTACTGGCTGATAATTTGTAAACCGGAACAAAAGAATTGTCCTGTTTTTTATACATAAAATTAAATGCCCTTGGTCTGTTAAATGAATCAATTTCCAAGAAGCCTGCATTTTTTAAACGATGGTATAATGAATTACCAGAACCCATTACAAGAGTATCATTCTGCCAATCTGCGGGATATGTGTTAAGCAACGTGTTATTATTTGCAAGATTCATTGCTACTATATAATAACCGTTTGGAATCTGATCCAGAAAGTTTACCGCAGCAATTCTTTTTGCCTGGGTTGTAAGTACATAGTTAAAGCTGTATCTTCTGGTATTACCACAAACAGCATCACTACCAAATTGACCCGGACTGCCACTTGGAGCATTAAAAACCGGCTTAAATCCGATAGGATTAAACACTGTAAATATAATAGCCCCGGCAGGTGAGCAAACACTTTGTACAATATTACCTCCATCTACGTTTACCTCAAAGTCCTGCGCCTGATTTGCAGCAGTTGGAAAAACACCATTTTTTAATTTAACGCCAACAATTGAATTACGGAATTGCCAGCTATTATTTGCATTGTATTCAATATCCTTTACTGAAGATTTTAAATGCTGGTAATTATGCGATTGATTAAATCCTGCGGTACTATTTGGTAAATAAATGAATGAATAGCTGTTCCAGATATAATTATTTCCTGCAGAAGGTACGGTAGCTGTTCGCCAGTAATAAACAGTACTGTCAGAAAGTGTAAGGTTACCAGGTTTAAATTCTACAATACCACCAACACCCGTAAGGTTATATGTTTTTTTAAATGAAGAGTTATACAATTCTGTAGTATCCATTTCCATTACGTATTGCCGCTGGCTGTTGAGTGGATTGGCCGTACTTGCATAAAAAGTAATATTCTGCTGGTTAACGATTGAATAATTATAAGGAGAAATAGGCCTTAATTCATCTTCAAAAATATAAAAATCTTTAGATAGTTCATTGTTTGATTCTGATAGTTCATTAATACGGCTGTCAGCTTCAACCGATACCAGTAATTTATTAAGGCCCTTATCAGTAACCGGGTTAATGGGAACTGTAAGGTTGAATGAATCCATATATAAAGTAGCAGGAATAATCTGGTTATACAAAATCCTTATCGAATCGTTTGGCAATTTCTGGCGTATTGTAACCCGCATTGAGTCCTGGATAGCTCTGCCTATATTCATCACTTTCACATCAACTGTAAAATTCTGATCGGCTACTGATATTATGGAGGGAGTAAATTTTACTAACTGATCTTCAATAACATAATCTGGTTTTGCAAAATTATTGATTTTTAAAGCCGGGTCGCCATGCAGGTTTATTTCTTCAGCATGCACCCTGGTGTAATAATCTAAACTGGATGGGTTACCTGCTATGCTTTGTAGTGTGGCTTTTAACTGGTTACCAACCGTATTTCCATACATATTATAACCAAGATTTTTATAATAATCAGCATTGAAAAAATTAAGAAATGGAGCAATGCCAAAATGTGTACTTCCTAAAAAACCAATGCCTCCTTTTTGATTAATTATAACATATTTTTCGGAAAGCGACATGCCGGCGTATCCAATTAAACGCTGCGGATTGAATGTATAAAAATTGCCTACGGTACAACCGCTTACGTGGATAAATGGATATTTACCATTGTTTTGATAATTTTCGGGATAATTTAAGTTAATAGCCAGTTCATTTGCTGATGAGTGCCCAAAATACTTTACATAACTAAGGCCTTCCTGAAACAGATTGGTAATAAGCTGGCTTTGCTGCTGCTCAATAGCTGCAACCGATGTTTTTGCATAGGTTTGAACACGTGCACCATACAAGGTATCTTCAATAATTCTTTTATAACCATCCATATAAATACGAAACTGATCATTTTCCAAACTGTCTGACCCGCCCAGTGTATGCAGCATATTTTTCATCCATCCTTTTTCTGCAATGGTTTGAACAGTTGATTGTTGCACCTGCTCATAATGCTTCATTTTTTCTAAATAATAACCAACTTCAGTTCCGTTGATGGCTCCTAAACGGCCAATGGGTGTTACCGGAACATTGGTGCCGGGCGGGCAGGCAAGCAATACATCCGAAGCAGGCCATCCAAAAGTTTGTACAAGATCTAACTGATCGGCTACAGGGCTTGCCTGATATGTAGTATAGTCAATGTAAGTTAAACCCCGGCCCATTATAAATATATATTTGGGTTTTGGAGTAAATTGCTGATTGGCATATAAAATAAAATCACGAACTGCCGAAGGATGTTTTTTAATACCAAAACCAAACTGGTCGTTCAGCTCATCTATGTTGTAAATTTTTGCATTATAACCACCACCAGCAGTTGAGCTGCGGTATTGGCGGTACAACTCTACATTATTTACACCAGAGCCGTTATTGTATAAAACAGGGTTGCTTATAATTATATAATCGCCCTGGCTTGCAGCACCTGCAAAACTGGTAAATGTTTTAGGCAACAGAGATGTTACGGTAGTAAAGTTTGATACATCGCCATTCATCAGATTAAATTTGCGCATTGTATCTGATGACGGAGCTAATGCAAATTTTACCTGGCCTGCGGTGCTTATATCACCAATAATTCTTCTACTGTTATTGTAATCGTATAAAATAGGCGGAACGCCGTTGGTATTAAAGTTGGTTATTACCAGGTAATTACCGGCTGCATTGTTCTTTAATTCAAAATAAAAATTCTTCTCGTTATTAAAATTAAACGTAGCAGGATAGGTTACAGAAAAACAACTTACTACAGTACGATCAACAGCAAGTGTAGAATTGCCATTTATGTTTACACCAATAAATGAAGGGCTGTTTAAAATTGAGAGTGGTAAATTTCTAACAGTATCTTTCAGGTAATTAAAATAAGGCATTGGTTTTTGTACCACAGTAGTGCCCTGTACTTTAGCTACCAGTTCTCTTGGGTTTAATGCATTACCGGCAGCAGTAACAGTAAACATTACATTGTTTTGCGGCCCGGCTGTATATTTATTGATGTTATCCAAAACTTTTACAAGGGAAAAGCCCGGCGCAATATTATCACTGGTCCATCCTTCCCCGATATCGTACGATGATGAATATACATACTCCCCAACAACTGCTGCATAACCTTTGTTGATCTGATTACGATAATGCTGCTCTATGCGGCGCATAAAATATGGCTCGGCAGGTAAGGTATTGGTAGATGTATTGTTTGCTGCAGTTACATAACGCAGGTTACCGGCAGCAGGATTTATAGTAAGAAAATAAGTTGCCGTATCAGTTTCCAGACTGTATTTATCACACATCTGAAAATCTGCATTGCGATATAAAGGTTTGTCGGGATGTCCATCATTCATCTGGCCCCAAAATTCTAAAAAATCGCCAGTGCCCAAAACGCCGGTTGCTACAGATGTAAACATGCGTACTTGTTTGCCATTACGCCATAACTGAAAATTTTCGGCAGGTACCGAGCCTAACCCTGCGGAAGCAAGTACCGGCTGATAAATACGGCTAAGGGTATCTTTTGCCAGTTTAAACCTGTAATAAGTTTTGGTATAATCAATCCAACTGTTATTAAACTGTGCATTACTGTTAAAAGCCAGTAACAGGATGATGGAAGCTAATAGAATTTTTTTCATACAGAATGTGAGTTATTTTTTATTCAGTTTCTTTTTTACCTGCAATATTAAAACGCAGTGAAAATATATGGGTATATAAGGGGTTAGATTGATTGGCAAGATTTGTAAATGCATAATCAATCATAATATTTTTAATTTTAAAACCGGCACCGGCGCTGGGTTGATAAATCCACACCTTTTTTTTATTGGTGGTATCTCCATCCTGTGTACCTCTTTGAAAATTAGTGATTCCCGCTCTTACAAAAAACACATTGCTAATAGCAGCTTCTAAACCAATGTGAGGATCAATACTGATTGTGTTGCCGCTGTAAACTGTATTTCTTTTGCCATCAAAAGTTACATCAACGTTTGCTTCCAGCATGAGGTTTAAAGATTTGCCAAGTTTAAAATCGTAACCGCCGCCAATTATTAAGCGTGGGGCTGTTAACTCGGTTGATTTTACCGGTATATCATTTTTAGTGAGGTATAAAATTTCTTTTTCTTTTTCAGTAAACGTAAAAGACCATGCATTAAAAGTAGTAGTGATATCTCTTGCTACCACACCCAAATGCCATTTTTCTCCATGCATCTGCAGGCCTGCATCAAGCCCAAAGCCCCAAGCAGATGCAAATTTGCCTACTTTACGGTAAATAACTTTTGCATTCAGGCCAAAGCTGATCTGTTTTTTTTCTGTATCTTTTATCTTTTGTGCAAACGAAAGCAGAAAAGCATAATCGGCAGTAGAAAAAGTCTGAATGTTATCGTAATTAACCCTTCCATCAGGTTCTACTAAAAACAGGGTATTGGGTATATCATCAACTGCAAATCTTAAAATTGAAATACCCAATGCTCTTTTATTATCCTGTATGGGTTTAGCTGCCGATAAATAATCATACTTGGCAATACCTCCAAAATAATCGGCATGCATCAGGTTTACATTAGCCTGCTCTTTTATACCTGTTAAGCCAGCAGGGTTCCAGTAACCGGCAGTAGCATCTTTAGCAGAAGCCACTTGTGCACCACCCATTGAAAGGCCTCTGGCGCCGGCGCCGATATTTAAAAATTCGTTAGAATATTTTCGTAGCTGAGAAAAGCTGCTTATTGGCAAACCAAGCAGTACAAAAATTAAAATTTTATTGTAAAATCTCATAATAACGGTAGGTTGGTTATTGAATTTATATAGGTAGATTCTATATAAACGTAATTATACTTGGTAAATTGTGTTGATTTTCTATATAAAATTAAGCTTAAATATGCATTCACAGTATCATATGCTATATATATATTATCAGCCCTTATGCCTGAACCTTTTGCACTAAAAAGACAACAGAAACGATTAAATAGATGCCTGAGAAATTACGAATAATACAAACCGGCAGATTTAGAAATCTATTTATCTTTTTAGTTTAAAACTGATACTTTTATCAATTTTTATAAGCATTTTTGCCAATATGCCAATTCTTTTAAACATTTAGTAAAATATGCAGCCTTTAATAGCCGAATTACAATGGAGGGGAATGATACAGGATATAATGCCTGGAACAAAAGAACAATTAGAAAAAGAAATGACCACGGCTTATATTGGTTTTGACCCCACAGCCGACAGCCTGCATATTGGTAGCCTGGTGCCCATTATTTTATTGGTGCATTTACAAAAAGCGGGGCATAAACCCATCGCCCTTGTTGGCGGTGCCACTGGTATGGTTGGCGACCCAAGCGGTAAAAGCGAAGAAAGAAATTTGCTGAGCGAAGACGTTTTAAATTTTAATGTTGCCGGTGTAAAAGCGCAGCTTGAAAAATTTTTAGATTTTGATAAAACCAAACCCAATGCTGCCGAAATGGCCAATAATTACGATTGGTTTAAAGAAATTAGTTTTTTAGATTTTATAAGAGATACCGGCAAACACATTACCGTAAACTACATGATGGCGAAAGATAGTGTGAAGAAAAGATTAGAAGGAGAAGCCGGCATGAGCTTTACAGAATTTACTTACCAACTGGTACAGGGGTACGATTTTTACTGGCTGTACCAAAACAAAAACTGTAAACTGCAAATGGGCGGCAGCGATCAGTGGGGCAATATTGTAACCGGTACCGAACTGATAAGAAGAAAATGTGGTGGAGAAGCTTTTGCTTTTACCTGCCCGCTGATAAAAAAAACCGATGGTGGTAAATTTGGAAAAACAGAAAAAGGAAATATATGGTTAGATGCCAATAAAACAACGCCCTACCAGTTTTACCAGTTTTGGTTAAATGCCAACGATACTGATGCTGAAAACTGGATTAAAATTTTTACTTTTTTAGATGAAGCAACAATTGATGGTTTAATTGCTGAGCAACAAAAAGACGCAGCAAAAAGAGTATTGCAAAAAACATTGGCTAAAGCGGTAACCATTTTTGTACATGGCGAAGCTGAATACAACAAAGCTATTGAAACAACAGAAAAACTTTTTGCCAATCAAACAGCAACGGCTGAAAGCCTTACTGCCGAAGACCTGGAAGGCATGGACGGCATTGTAAAAATTGATTTTGCAAAAGATAAAATTGATGCCGCAATTGATGTGATTAGCTTTTTAGCCGAAACAAATATTTTCCCCAGCAAGGGCGAGGCAAGAAAAATGGTACAAGGCGGTGGAGTAAGTATTAACCGGAAAAAAATAGACAATATGCAATTGGCAATTGACAATAGTTTTTTACTTCACAACAAATTTATTCTTGTACAAAAAGGAAAAAGAAATTATTTTTTGGTGAATGTTGTTTAAACACATTCTATTCTAAAAAAAGCTGACAGCCCATTGAAGCGCTATCAGCTTTTTTCTTTTTTGCGTTTCGTTCGATAATACACCTACCGAGGAAGAAAACCAACTTCGTACTGTTTAATCCCATTTAAGGCCTGACTTTCTGTAATATGTCCCAATGGAATTTTCTTCATAATATTTTTTTACTTCCTCTCTTTTAGGTGATAAAGCAGAATGCATTATTTCAAATGTTCTGCAGGTTCTGGCTGCTGTAATATTCTCCATCTCTAATCGATCAGCGATTGCGAGTAAGATTTTCTCCGCTGTTTCCTTGTCAATTATTTTTTTATCAAGATTTAAAAGTATTTCGCCATCCCAATAATGAATACCATCTTTATCTGTGTACTTATAACTTTGCCCAACAAATAAATATTTGAATTTTAAATTGTTCACTGATATAGTGTCCCAATTATTCTCATTCATTGAGCAAGAGTTGTATTTATAAAAAGATTCATCACCCCATGACTTGTGGAAATTAAAAGACGCTTTGGGAAATAATGCCAGTAGCCTTTTTCTTTCTGATTTGGTCAGATCGCAATCCCATATTGAAAAATTACTGACCTGGGTTAATTTTTCGAATTCCGATGGCATTTCTTTGATACCACCCATTGCTATACTTAATGTTTTCAATTTTGATAATGTGGCCACCAGTGAAAGATATGCAGGTAGTTTTGCTGAATCATTGCCATCAATACTGATGTAGTTAAGTGATTGCAGATCACGAATTTTTTCAGGCATTGTTCTGATAGGATTTGAGGATAATGAAAGCTTTTTTAAATTTGTAAGAATGCCAATCTTATCAGGGATATCTTCGATTTTATTCTCAGCAATATCAAGTTCCTCCAAGCTAATCAAATTAAGCAGCGGCGTTATCGATGTAAGCTGGTTTTCACGCAAATCAAGCTTTCTTAGTGTCTTCAATTCTCCGAATTCCAAGGGTAGGCTAGTTAATTTGTTCCCTCTTATGACTAGATCTTCTAAACGAACAAACTTTTTAATGCCTGGCGACATAAGACTAATCGAATTTTTATAAACTGAAATTATTTTAAGACTCGGGATCAACGAAAGGTCACCAGGAAATGCAGTCAATTTATTTAACCCTAATTCAATTTCTTCTAAATTCGGTAGATTGCCAGGTTGCAAAATAATATTGTTGATCTTGTTATCCCATAAGATCAATCTTCTTAACCTGCTTAGCTTCTTCACTCCTTTTGGGATTGAGGTTAAGTCATTTTTTTCCAGGTCAAGTTTTTCAAGACCGGCAAGCGTTGAAATATTATCGGGTATCGAATCATAAATACCACTAAGACTTAATGATTTTAATCGCTTAAAATTCCCAAGCAACTGAAAAGATCCAGATAAGTCTAAGTTAGGGTTTTCGCTAAGATCAATCCGTTCAAGATTTTTAAAGTTAATCAGCAGAGCTGGTAATTTCTTCAGAGATTTATGTGAAAGGTCTAATTCTTTAACTTTGAGTGGTTGTTCTAATTGTTTTTTTGAAAATAAACTTCCCTTATCGGTTTGCCCATAAGCTTTGAAAGAAAAAGCAAATATTATTAGGAAATAAACTTTCATTGTTCATTGATTATCATATACAACATTAAGCATTTAAGCTAAAACGAAACTTAGAATTAAATACCACCCGTTTCCTCCAACTCATAGCTTCGGCACTGGCGCCAATTTTTTTAAAATACTTACCTTTTCGTATAAGTCTCTCATCATTTTCTATATCATTTTACACAAATTAGTGTAACTTAAAAAAGCATCCCAAAAAACAGGGATGCTTTTTATTTGCTTATTGCCTATTGCTTATTGCCTATTGCTTTTTACCCTCCACCGGTTTACCCGAAAGATACTTATCAAAGAATTTATCCATGGCATTGTAAAATTCAAGCCTGTTTTTTTCATTGGCAAATCCATGGCCTTCATCGTTTTTAACCATATAATCAACCGCTACGCCCCTTTTCTTTAATGCTTCCACCATCTGGTCGCTTTCGGCTTTATTAACCCGTGGATCGTTTGCACCCTGTGCAACAAACAGCGGCGTTTTAATATTGCCTGCATGTAAAACCGGCGATGCCGCTGCCAGCAAAGCACTGTCTTTTACCGGATCGCCAACCATTTCGTAAAACATGGCTTTGTAGGGTTCCCAATAAGGCGGTATTGTTTTCATAAAAGTAAACATGTTTGCCACGCCCACATAGTCAACAGCGCAGGCATACAGATCGGGCGTAAAAGCAACGCCTGCCAGTGTTGCATAGCCACCGTAACTGCCGCCGTAAATAGCAACACGTTTCGGATCGGCAATACCTTCCTTTATCAACCATTGTACTCCATCGGTAATATCATCCTGCATGGTTTTGCCCCATTGTTTCTGGCTTTTTAACCAAAACTCTTTTCCATAACCCGTGGAGCCACGAAAGTTCATTTGCAACACAGCATAGCCACGGTTGGCAAAAAGCTGTGCTTCGTTGTTAAAACCCCAGTCATCTCTTGCCCAGGGGCCGCCGTGCGGATTAATAACTACCGACAAATTTTTAGCTTCGTACCCTTTTGGTAAAGTAAGATACCCGTGAATGGTTAACCCATCTCTTGATTTATATTTAACTTGTTTCATGGTCGCCATATGCTCTTCCTTCAGCCATGGAAAAGCATTTCCCAGAAATTTTGTATCGCCGGTTTTCTTATCGTAGAAATAATATTTTGCTGCCAGTTTATCATTACCAGTCCAAACCACAAATTTATCTTCGGCATTATTGTTTCCGTAAATACCAATTTCGTATCCTTTAAATTTATCTCCCATTTTCTTATACTCAGCTTCTGTTTCTTTATCTAAAAAATGATGTGATGCTTTCCACGAGGTGAAATTTGCCATAGTTAATACCTTTCTTTTTTCAGAATAACTCAGCCCATCCACATCATACTCAGTATTGCTGTAAATTTCTTTTACTTCTTTTTTTGTAGCCAGGTCGTACTCTACAATGGCCGATTTATCACGACCAATATTACTGCTCACATAAATATTTTTATTATCAAAAGTAAAAAACTGTATAGCAAACTGATCTTTATAAGTGGTGGTAAGAAATGAATCGAATGCAGCGGCTTCTGTTGCACGTTGGTAATAGGTTGTATTTACACCATCGGTTTTTGAAGCAATTCTGATGGTGCCAGTATGATCCGTAAACCAGCTATCGTAATTTTTATCATTCTCAAATAAAACTTTCAGCTCGCCGGTTTCAATGTTAATGCTGTAAGGATCAAAGAAACGGGCATCACGTTTATTCAATAAAATCATTACTTCCTTTTCCTTACCGGCTATATCACGCCAGTCGTCCTGTATTTCGGTTCGCACTTTTGCAAAAGGCGTTAACGCTTTCAAATCTTTACCATCGCTGCTTACCGAAAACAGTTGAAAATTTTCATCGCCGCCAACATCCTGCAAATAAATAATGCGGTTGCCTTTCCATTGATAGCGGTAAATATTACGCACCGTATCATTGGTTACAGGTATGCCAACGCTGTCGGTTATTTTTTGCACAAACACGTTGGTGTGGCCGTTGTGCGGACTCAGGTAAGAAGCATATTCCCCATCGGGTGAAATACGCCAACTGAATTTTTCGGGATTTTTAAAAAACTCCTCTACTGCAATTTTAGGAGCTTTTTCTTCGGGTTTGGTACCACAGGCTGCAAAAAGCAAGGGTAGTAATGCCAGTAATACAAACAATTTTTTCTGCCTTAATTTCATCATAATTAGTTAGTTTAAAAGATATAAAAAAGAAGGATTGGATGTAAAGATGGCAGCAATCAGGGGGAAACGAAGCATTAAGATAATATCTTTTCTTGCAAAACAAAAATCCCCGGTTAGGGGGATGTATAATTTTTTGTTAAACGGTATATAAATCAGCCTTACTCCACACTAACCTGCTTTTTAATAACCGAGTTTTCGGTAACGCCCATTAAAAATATACGCTCTTTTGCCAGGTATCCATTACCATGTTCGCAAAAATGCACTTTTAAATTTTCAATGCTGATGGGGTTTCCATCGGGTATATCTGCTATGTTGGAGTGCAGTATATCGTGCCCGTCAACAATCATCACCAATCCGCTGCCAATGGCTTCCATCCTGTTTCCATCTGTAATAATCATGCCGGTATCTTCTCCCAAACCAATACCAATACAGGAAGGGTTGGCCGCTACTGCCTGTGCCAGCCGGGCAAATCGGCCTCGTTTTTCAAAATGCGAATCAAAGATTACATCATCCATAAAACCCAGACCGGTGGTAATTTTAACTTCGCCCTTTAAATGTGCACGGGTTGCGTTGCCTTCATAAATCATGGTGTTGCTCATGGCCATGGCACCTGCCGATGTACCGGCAACAACAAAGTCAGTTTCGTTGTAATAGCGATCTAATAATTTTTCTAAAAATGCGGTGCCGCCAAAAGTGCTGCTCAGCCGTAACTGGTTGCCCCCGCTGAACATAACTATGTTACAGGTATTGATACGTTCAAGATATTCGGCATTGGCAGCATCGGCCCGGTTACGGATGTGCATTACCCCAATATTGGTGCAGCCAATTTTACCAAAAGCATTCAGGTAATTGTCGCCTACTTCGTAAGGGATCATGCTGGCAGTAGTAATTACTTCGATACGGCACATAGGGCCACCAGCTTCTGTTATGATACGGGACAAGATGCCCAGTTCAAAAAAATTGAGGTTATTGCGTTGGAATTTCCCGGTCTCTAAATCGGTTCCTTTATCTTCTGCCCCTCCAATCGCAATTAGTTTTCCTTTAGCAAATTGCATGCATCATTTTTATGATTAACGCAAAAATAAGGGAAATCTTATGTGTAAGTTCCTTACTTGTTGTTAACGTGTGTTGATAACGTATAAACATGCCTGTGGCATGTTCTTTTGTAGGAATCCCGCCTGTGGCGAATTATTATGAACACGCCACTCGCCTATTACTACATTTTGGCAAATGCAGTAATACCTTCCACCAGCCTGTCTAAATTTTTGGTGCTTGTATAAACATTGGGGGTAATACGCACTCCGCTGATGTTTTCCCAAACAATGCCAACAGTGTGTATTTTGTATTTATCCCATAAAAAACTATCCAGTTCCTGTGGTGTTTTTCCATCTACACTTACCAGGCCTATGGCACAGCCAAATTCTTTTTTAAATGATGTATGCAGTTTTACGCCAGGCAAATCTTTTACTTTGCTCATCCAGTAATTTTTAAGGTATAGTAATCTTTCTTCTTTGCGTTTAGCACCAATCATATCGTAAAAATCAATGGCTTTGTCAATGGCCTCTTCAATAAAAAACGGGCGTGTGCCCAGGTGTTCAAACTTGCGTATGTTGTCATCTTCTTTATCGCCGGCACCAAATAAAGGCCAGATGCTTTTTATTTTTTCTTTACGTACATACAGCAAACCTGTGCCAATGGGCGCTCCCAGCCACTTGTGCAAACTGGTACCAAAATAATCGCAGTTTAAATCGGGTATTAAAAATTCAAATTGTGCAAATGTATGTGCGCCATCCACCAGCACATCAATATTTTTTTTCTTTGCTTCGTCTGCAATTTTACGTACCGGTATTTTCTGGCCAATCCAGTTTATCATGTGTGTTATCTGTACCACTTTTGTTTTTGTTGTAAAAGCATCGGTGTATTTTTTTACAAGATAATTTTCATCTTCGCTTGGCAGATCAAGATTAACCCAAACCAATTTTATACCTTCCCGTTTTTCTCTTTGCCTCCAGGCGCCAATCATATTTGGGTAATCCTGTTTGGTAAGCACTACTTCATCGCCGGGTTTTAAATCAATACCAAAAATTACGGTTTCCAAAGCCTCGGATGCATTGCGGTGCAGGGCAATTTCTTCGGCATTGCAACCTGCCAGCTGAGCCAGATTTTTACGCAATGGCTCCCGGCCCTGATCAACAATGCGCCACATAAAATAACTGGGTGCCTGGTTGCTGAAATCGTAGTTGGTCTTCATGGCATCGGCAACCGGTTTGGGTGCAGGTGCAACACCGCCATTATTCAGGTTGATGAAATTGGGCGCAATAGTATAAGATTGCTGCACAAAATGCCAGAACGCTTCATCGCTTGCCAGTTCGGATGGAGGAATAGAATCTGCAGCGTTGATCGCATTGTTCAGATTGCGGCTCCAGGCTGGTTGCAGCATGTTGGCAGTAATTGCCGATGCAGATAAAAGCCCCATTTTATGGAGGAAAGAACGACGGTTACTCATGACTCTAAATTAGGCAAAAGAATTTTTAGAAAGCGATAAAAAATATATCTTTATTAAAACTAAAAAGATGAATAATTTATCTGACATAGAGCAGTCGGTATCGCAGCTTACCCAGGATGAATTTGTAAAATTCAGGCTTTGGTTTTGGGAGTTTGAAAATAAAAAATGGGATGACCAGATTAAAAAAGATATATCTGAAAACAAACTCGCCAACATGGCAAACGAAGCACTGGCCGACTATAATAAAGGTAAATTTAAACTGCTTTGAAGCATTTTACTGTTCCTGCATTTTGGGCTTGTTATGAAAAACTTCCTGCTGAAATAAAAGAACTTGCCGATAAAAACTATAAATTACTTAAAGAAAATCCGGCCATCCTTCTCTTCATTTTAAAAAATTGAAAATTACTATTCCGTAAGGGTAAGCCTTCGCTATCGGGCATTAGGCATTGCAGTTGAAGAAGGTATCCTGTGGTTTTGGATTGGTAAGCACGCTGAATACGACGCTTTAACCAACTAATTATTTCATTTTATTTTTTTAAAAATTTTGTTTTTTGTAAAGCAAGATGATTTTGGTAATTTCCATCTTTAGGACAATTTGCCACAGAAGCACGGAAGCACAGAAAAATTCGCTTATATAAAAGTTGCGCAATGATTTAAAGTACATGAGTGATTCATTTTTACTTTTTTACAAAAAAATTAAAAATGAATAAACAACTGTTGCCAATGAAGTTTAATTGAAAAATCAAAGCCGGTAACCCAAAACAAGAAACACAAAACACCAAACTATATTATTTATGAAGATTGTTGAAATTAAAGTTTTAAGAGGCCCAAATTACTGGAGCGTACGCCGCACCAAACTGATACAGATGAAGCTGGACCTGGAAGAAAAAGAAAAAATGCCTACCAATTCCATCCCCGGTTTTAGGGAACGGCTGGAAGCAATGATACCTTCGTTAATTGAACACAGGTGTAGTGTGGGAACACCCGGCGGCTTTTTTGAACGTGTGGAAGAAGGCACCTGGATGGGCCATGTTATTGAACATATTGCGCTCGAAATTCAAACCCTGGCCGGTATGGATACAGGCTTTGGCCGCACAAGAGGCACAGGTAAAGATGGCGAATATTATGTGTGCTTTAGTTATATGGAAGAAGATGCCGGCATTTATGCAGCCAAAGCTGCGGTGAGAATTGCCCATGCACTTATTTTTGAAGAGGAATACGATATGGATGAAGACATACAAAGAATGAGAGAAATACGGGAAGACACCAGACTTGGGCCCAGCACGGGTTGTATTGTTGATGAAGCGGCAAAACGTGGCATTCCTTTTATCCGCCTAAACAAACATTCTTTGGTGCAATTGGGTTATGGTGTGCATCAAAAAAGAATACGGGCAACCATTGCAAGCACTACCGGAAATATTGCGGTGGACATAGCCTGCGATAAAGAAGAAACAAAAAATTTACTGGGCGCTGCCGAAATTCCGGTACCCAAAGGAGATGTGGTAAGAACAGAGGAAGGATTGCAGGAAGCGATTGACAACATTGGTTACCCTTGTGTAATAAAACCAATTGATGGCAACCATGGCAAAGGAAACACCACCAATATTATTGACTGGGAAATGGCGTTGAAAGCATTTGCAGCCGCAAAACATTATGGCCGCAGTGTAATTGTAGAAAAGTATATTACCGGTTTTGATTTTAGAATACTGGTTATTAATTACAAATTTATTTGTGCGGCTTTACGTACGCCGGCCTCTGTGGTTGGTGATGGAAAAAATACCATTCAATATTTATTGGATGAGGTTAATAAAGACCCACGCCGTGGTTACGGGCACGAAAAAGTTTTGACCCAAATTACCATTGATGATTTTACAAAAATAATGCTGGATGAAAAGGGTTACACTTTAGAAACCATCCCCCCCAAAGATGAATTGGTTTTGCTGAAACCTACTGCTAACCTTTCTACCGGTGGCACCAGTACTGATGTTACCGATGAAGTACACCCGGCCAATATTATGATGTGTGAGCGCATTGCAAAAATTATTGGGTTGGACATTTGTGGTATTGATATTATGGCTACCGATTTGCGTACGCCTGTAAAAGAAAATGGCGGTGCCATACTTGAAGTAAATGCTGCACCGGGTTTTCGCATGCACATTGATCCATCGGTTGGTTTACCACGCAATGTGGCAGAACCGGTTGTGGATATGCTTTTCCCCAAAGGTATTGCCGGCACCATACCCATTATTGCTATTACCGGCACCAATGGTAAAACAACCACAACAAGATTAACTGCACATATTGCAAAAACTGCCGGTTACAAAGTTGGTTACACAACCAGCGATGGTGTTTACATACAAAACCAGATGATGATGAAGGGTGATTGTACCGGACCGGTATCATCAACCTTTGTTTTAAAAGACCCTACCGTTGACTTTGCGGTGCTTGAATGTGCCAGAGGCGGTATTTTAAAAAATGGATTGGCTTTTCAAAATTGCGATGTGGCAGTGGTTACAAATATAAGTGCCGATCATATTGGCCTTGGTGGTATAGAAAGTATGGAGCAGATGGCGAAAGTAAAAGCGGTGGTGCCAGAAACTGTTTTTAAACATGGTTATGCAATTTTAAATGCTGATGATGATCTGGTTTATGCCATGAGAAAAGGACTTGAATGTAATGTTGCTTTGTTCAGCATGGATGAAAATAATAAACGCATTATTGAACATTGTAAAAAAGGTGGCTACGCCGCTGTTTTTGAAAACGGTTACATTACTATCATGAAAGGCACCTGGAAAATACGGGTAATAAAAGTGAGCGAAGTGCCTGTAACCTATGGTGGCAAAGCCATACACAATGTTATGAACTGTTTGCCTGCGGTACTCAGCACATACTTTTGGCGCAATATTGAAATTGAAGATATTAAGCTGGCACTGCAAACATTTGTTCCCTCATCAACCCAAACACCGGGCAGACTGAACATGTTTGAGTTTAAACATTTTCAATTCCTTGTTGACTTTGCACACAACCCCGCCGGCCTGGAACTGCTCTGCGATTTTGTAAGCAAACTTGATGGCAAGCCAAAGGTTGGCATCATAAGCGGTACCGGTGATAGGCGTGATGAGGATATTAAAGAACTGGGCCGCATTTCGGGCAGATATTTTGATGAAATTATCATCCGCCAGGATAAACACCTGCGTGGCCGCACTGCCGAAGAAATTGTACAACTGCTGATAGACGGCATTAACGAAACCAAAACCAAAGAAATACCGGTTGAAATTATTTTAAATGAGAAGGAAGCTATTATGCATGCCTATAATACTGCAAAGCCAGGCTCTTTAATCACCATCATGTGCGATGTGGTTACAGAGGCGTTGGATTTGATAAAGGGGTTGAAGGAGAAGGAGGATGCGGAGTGATGTAAAATGCAGTAGTGTTATTTTGATTAACTTTATGGAAATGTAAAACATATAAAAATGTCTGAAACTTATTTTATACGGATTAAAAAAGAATATGCAGCAGATGTAATTGAAGATTTACAGAAAATGGATGCAGTGGAATTTATTGATGATGGAAATATTGATATTCCGCAATGGCAAAAAGATAAAGTGCTGGCTGTAAAAAATAAAGTTGAAGAAGATCCTTCTTTATTGATTGACTGGGAAACCGTAAAGCAAAATATCCGTAAACGTTAATTTGCCATACATGTCCTTCAAACTGCTTTTTTCTTCCGAAGCTGAAAAAGACTTGCAGGAAATTTACGATTGGTATGAAACTGCGTTACCGGGATTAGGAGACAGATTTATTGACGAGACAGAAAAACAGCTTTTTAAGTTAATCAACACACCTGGTATTGGGTCAATCAGGTACGAAGACATCCGTTGTACTTTGGTTCCTGATTTCCCTTATCTCATACATTATGGTGTTAACCTTGTAAATAAGCAAATAATTGCTTACCGCATCTTTCATACAAGCCGAAAGCCTTTGTGGGATAAAGATTGATACAGTAAATAAGAAGCACCTAAAACAAATACCTAAAAGCTGTTCAAAAAACCATTTGGGAGGTAAAAGCAATACCCTTATTTTTGCAGCCGAATTAAAATACTGGGTTATGGTGTAAAGGTAGCACAACAGATTTTGATTCTGTTTGTCTAGGTTCGAATCCTAGTAACCCAACAAAAAAGCCACTTTAGAGTGGCTTTTTTAATATTATTTCAATGAATACAATGGCCCATCTGGATGCAAAGGGTTATACATCAGTTTATTCTCAGCCGGTACTATTACTAAATCCATTAACTCCATTGGCACAGCTCCAATTAAAGCTTCCTCGTTATTGGGCAATACAAATGCATCTGTAATACAATCTCTATCACCAAATTTCATTCTTATTGGCCCTGCAACATCTAATAATCGTTTAGTGCCATCTGCTAACGATATATTCAGTTGCTGCCTTACCCTTAAACCAAGTTGTTTTTTTATTACTTCATTTATAGAAAGCCTTATTGCCCCGGAATCTGCCATGGCAGTTATTTGCATATTCCTGATCTTTTCTTTAGGCAAATAACCATCTTCACACAATGTTTCGTCTGCGTAGTTAAACAATTCTATATCTGCATACACTAACCCCATAATTAAATATTTTATTCTTACGAATTTACACAAATTTATTTTACCAGCTCCGCAATCACTTTGCCCACACTCCCATTTGGCATTTGAATCTGCAGCATGGCAGCAATGGTTGGCGCAATATCCGTCATATAGGTTTCCCGGTTGGTTTTACCTGGCTTTACACCCCAGCCAAAAAACACGCAGGGTATATGAGCATCGTAAGGGTTCCATAAACCATGTGTGGTACCTTTAATACCTCCATCAAAATAACCTGGTTTTAAGGTAAACTGAATATCGCCGCTTCTTTTATTATTGTATCCATTGGCAAGCATGATTTTTTGTGGCTCTGGTAAGTTTACCGCAACCAGCTTGTCTGTTTCAAAAGCAGTGATGATGAAAGGCTTTGCCTGCAAGGCTTTGATAACTGCTTTTTTTACTGCAGCAACATCCTTTCCCTGCTTTTCTAATTCGCCGGTATTAAGATACACCTGGTAGTTTTGCAGGCTTTGTACCATATTTGCCACTCCAAAACCGGCTTCTATTACCTGGTTCAGTTCCCTCCATATTTCTGCATCTTCAAAATTACCGCCGGGCATTTTATGTTCAGCCAAAAAAGCCGGAACATGCGCCACACCATGATCGGCCGATAAAAACACGGTATAATTACCTTTGCCAAGTTTGTTATCTAAGTAAATTAAAAAATCAGCAATATCTTTATCCAGGCGTAAATAGGTATCTTCTATCTCTACTGAATTGGGGCCAAAAGCATGACCAATATAATCTGTTGAAGAAATACTAACCGCCAAAAAATCTGTAACCGTATTTTTTCCCAGGCCTTCATTTTCTATGGCAGCTTTGGCAAAATCAAAAGTAAAGCTGTTGGCAAAAGGCGTTGTGCGGAACGATTCGTATTTAATATTACCGGCTATTGACGAAAGTTTATGCGGAAAAGTTACGGTTGATTCTCCCCTGATAACATTTTCATAAGGCTTATCATCTGCAGTGCTCAGGTTGTAACTGCTCATGGGCAATAAAGTAGTCCAGTCTTTGCTCATGTATTTTCCCACTAAATCTTTACCATTAAATTGCTCAACCCATGCCGGCAGTGCATTCATGTAATGTGTGCTGGTTATCCATTTGCCTGCATCGTACCAGTAAGCTGCGTTGCCGCTGTGGCCTGCCGGCAAAATAGAACCACGATCTTTTAAAGCGATGCCTATCACTTTACTTTTAAAATTATTGCTCAGCCGCAGTTCATCAGTTATGGTTGTAACCCACATATTAGCCGGACTCATTTTACCCGCTCTGCCATTATTACCAACTGTTGAAACCGTTGAATCATCTGTACAGTAAACATTTCTGCCAGTTGTTTTATCAAACCAGTTATTACCAACAATGCCGCTGATGGCTGGCACACTGCCGGTATAAATCCCACTGTGGCCAACAGCCGTGTAGGTGGGCATGTAAGGAATAAAAGTGTTTTCCGCAGTAAAACCTTCTTTTAATAAGCGCTTAAAGCCGCCGCTGCCATATAAATTGCTGTAACGGTACAAATAATCCCAACGCATCTGATCAATAACCAAACCCACAAACAGTTTTGGTTTACCGGCCTGTGCAAAACCAGCAGCAGCAAAAAAACAAAAAGTAAAAAGTAAAATAAATCTGCGTAGCATAAAATAATTTTTCGAGCAACAAATGTAGGCTGTTTAGAGCTTTACAAAACGAAACAAACAATAAGGATTTCTTATCTTTTTAGCAGGTATTGGATTTACAGCTACGTTCTTAAATACAAAGCCTGCATCCTGCATCAGTTTTTTTAATGCTGCTTCGGTCAACAATGGATATTTGCATCCCCCGTGTATTTTATTTTTTTCGGTTGCCATCAACTCTGCAATAATAATTTCGCCACCGGTTTGCAGTACTGCAGCCATTTGTTTTATAATTGCAGCTTTATCAGGTATTTCGTGCAGGGTGTTAAATAGCCACAGTTGCTTTTTGCTGTTCAGCGGCAGGTATAAGCTATCGGTTGTGTTAACAGCAAAACTAAAACTGTTGTTGAAAGATGATCCTCTTAAATTTTCGTAATAGGCTATCATGTTATTTACTTTGGCAGCATTCAAACAATTACTGTCAATATCCACCAAAATAAAATGTACATTTTTAAACTCAGCAATTACATTTATTGCGCCAATGTAGGCTCCACTGCTTGTGCCAACATCAACTATGGTATCGCCACTTTTAATTTGTAAAAAATCAAGTTGCTTTTCAAAATGCGTTCGCAAAAAAGCAGAGTCTTTGTATTTATATCCACAAAATTTCAGTTTTTTAATTTTCTCTATGTTTTGGCCGCCAGCCGCTGTGGGTTGAGCAAAACCAGCAGTTATAATCAGCAGCAGATTTATAGTTAATATCAACAATCTTTTCATATCTTGAAGATAAGGTTTGTATTGAATTTGATGTGTTTTGAGCAAATGCTTATTTATTGTATTTTTGCGGCCAGCTAAGGGTCTCACCTCAACCTCCCGATAAATCGGGAGAACTGGAAGATGGAAGCATAGATTGCCACGTAGGTGAACAAAATCTAAAATCGTAAATCTAAAATCATAAATCAGCATGGATGTTTTTGAAAAATTAGTAAAAGATGGCGGGCCCATTGGCCAGCATATGGACAGAGCCCACGGCTATTTCACCTTCCCAAAATTAGAAGGCGAACTGGGACCAAGAATGAAATTTCGTGGTAACGATATGATTGTTTGGAGCCTCAATAATTACCTGGGCCTGGTTAACCACCCCGATGTACGTAAAGCAGATACCGATGCCGCAGAAAAATACGGCATGGGCAACCCAATGGGTGCAAGGATGATGAGTGGCAACACCGCACAACACGAAGAACTGGAAAAAGTGATCAGCGAATTTGTAAGCCGTGAAGATACCATGCTCCTCAACTTTGGCTACCAGGGTATTATGAGTTGTATTGATGCATTGGTAAACCGCCGCGATGTAATTGTGTACGATGCCGAAGCACATGCCTGCATTGTAGATGGGGTACGCCTGCACATGGGCAACCGCTATGCATTTAAACACAACGATATAGCAGATTGCGAAAAACAATTGCAACGTGCTACCGAACTGGCTGCTAAAAACGGTGGCGGTATTTTATTAATTACCGAAGGTGTTTTTGGCATGGATGGTGAGCAGGGAATTTTAAAAGAGATATGCGCATTAAAAAAGAAATACGAGTTCCGCATTTTAATAGATGATGCACATGGATTTGGTTACATGGGCCCAACAGGCGCCGGTGCCGATGAAGCACAGGGTTGCCAAAAAGATATTGACCTATACTTTAGCACCTTTGTAAAAAGCATGGGCAGCATTGGCGCCTTCATCAGCGGGCCAAAAAACGTACTTAAATACCTCCGCTACAATACACGCTCACAAATATTTGCAAAGAGTTTACCATTGATGATTGTAGAAGGCATGCTCAAGCGTATGGAAATGGTAAAAGCCATGCCCCAACTGCGTGAAAAACTTTGGAACAACGTAAAAAAATTACAAACTGGTTTAAAAGAACGAGGTTTTGATATTGGCGGCACCAACAGCCCGGTTACACCCATTTTTATGAAAGGCGATGTACCCGAAGCCACACAAATGGTGATGGACCTGCGGGAGAACTACCATATTTTTTGCAGCATTGTTGTGTATCCCGTAATACCAAAAGGCGATATCATTTACCGCCTTATACCCACCGCCGCCCACACCGATGCCGATATTGACGAAACACTAAAAGCATTTGAA
>JAYURR010000169.1:0-10052 GCA_043756605.1 Chitinophagaceae bacterium | reverse complement strand
AATCCAAATACAAGCACAAAAATAAAAATCCTGGTATAAGATTTTTCCTCTGGCCCAAACACGTGTTTTTTAACTTTGGCAACCATCGTATTTTGTGGTTCATCCTCAGTTGTAACAGGCTTTCCAACAATAAATCTTTTTTTCTTAAAAACCAGCAGCAATACCAATCCCAACTGAAAAATCATTAATAATATCATCAGTAAAAGTGGTGTATGAAAAAACCCAATTGCTATTAATGAAATAGCAAGAATGGCTAAAGTGCTATGCCGGTATTTGTTCAGATATTTAATTTTGCTTTCTCTGTCGGGGAACTTAATGTTATCATCAACTTTATCTGCCAACCTGCTCCAGAAGTTGTAAATAAATGAATAAATAAATGGTGAGGTAGCGAGGATGCCGTAAAAAAGCCAGTTAACATCAGTGCCGGTTCTTAATTTAAAAAATGCAAGAATAATAATGCTGAGCGCAGTAAAGGCAAGAAACCTGGGCATTTGTATAAGCATACGGCGCCAGTGAATAATATCTTCATCCGTGGTATGTTGTGGTAATGCGGCTAATTTTATTTTGCTTATTATGTAACAGGTGTACCAGGTTATATAAGTCCAGAAAACCTGTGCAGTTATAAACAGGGCAAATATGCGGCCGTTCTCCAATGTGCGTTCCAGCAAGTCTATTCCCTGGCTTAGCTTCCAGAAAGCAGTTAGGGCAAGCAACAAAAATAAAATGGCCGGAAAAAATAACCAAAGGCTTTTAAACAAAGCCCTGGCAAAGTGCAGGGTAAAAACTTCTTTAAAATTAATTGTTTGTTTTTTGGGAGGGTTGGTTTGCATACCGGTTAGTTTTTAGAAAGATAATATCTTTTTTAAATTTATACCAGTAAATGCAAATAAGTTTTTTGAGGAATGTATTATTAAACGTAAAAAAGGGTTATTTCACCCTATCTAATTGTTGTTCAATTTTCAGCAGTGCATCAGTCATTTCTTTTTCTACCCCAGGATTCTTTTCGGCACTGGTTTGTGTGGCATACCATATCATTACCATGGCAATATAATCCTGCATATCCTTGCCGGCAAACTGGGTTTTAAATTCGATGATTTTATCGTTGATAATTTTTAAAGTGCGGCGTATGGCTTCTTCATCAGATGGGTTGGTTTTAATGCGATAGGTACGATCGCCAATTACAATATTTACGGGAATTAATTCTGCCATAATTGTTATTCACTTAGTATGCCAATACATTTTTCAATTTCTCTGATGTACTGGTTGATGTTTTTTTCAAATTCTTTTTTATCTGCCTCGTTCATTTTACCTGCTGCAGCTTTTAAGATGGAAATTTTTTCGTGCAGGGATATTATCTGCTGATTGTTTTTTTCTTTAGCATCTTTCAACTGCTTTATCATTTCGCTTTGGCGGATGTTCTCTTTTTGCAATTGCTGATAATGCTTCAGCAATTGCTGAAGCTTATTGTTGATGCGTTTGATATTTTGTTCTAAATCGCTCATAATATTGGCCACAAAGGGCCACAGGCAAATATTATTTCTTAGAAATTATAAACTACTGGGTAGTTTTTTTCTTTGCCACGGATTGCACGAATTTTCACGGATAATACAGAATGCTTCTTCATTCGTGTAAATCTTTGCAATACGTGGCTAAAACAATTCACGAGGTGAATTACTTCCTGATCTCCGCTCCCAATTCTTTTTCGTAAGCTCCAATTATCTTATTCATCATCCCATCAATATCCTTGTCGGTCATCGTTTTTTCTTCATCTAAAAAAGTAAAGCTGATTGCCATTGATTTTTTGCCTGCACCAATCTTTTCACTCTCAAATATATCAAACAAACTGATAGAAGTTAGTTTATTTACTTTGGCTGCGGCAGTTGCCTTTTGCACCGCTTCAAAAGGCAAAGTTTTATCTACAACAATCGCCAGGTCGCGGTTTACAGCCGGGTATTTACTTACATCTTTATGCTGAATGTTGTTTTTCTTATTTAGCTTAAGTAAACGGTCCCAGTTAAGGTCGGCATAAAAAACGGGTTGCTTAATATCAAAACGATCAAGCTTTATATTATTTACCAAACCAATTTCAGCAACTGTATCATTTTTGATTGTTGCCTGCAATGCGTTTGATAAATCTGTATTTTCTGCTTCGGCATAAGCATCGGCTTTTAAACCCAGCACATTCATTATTTTTTCAAACACGGCTTTTATAAAATAAAAATCTGCTTTTTCTCCTTTACCCTTCCAGCCATCTGCCGTTTTATTACCGGTAATATAAATGGTAAGATGATTGTCTTCCTGGTATTTTCCTGCTTCGTTAACGCTGTATGTTTTTCCAAATTCAAAAAACCTCAGGTCGTTATTTTTACGGTTAAGATTGTAAGCAATGGAAGTTAAGCCGGTTTCCATCATGGCAGGCCGCATTACATTTAACTCTTCACTTAAATTGTTTATCATCTTTACCGTTTTTGCTAAAACTGCATCGCTGTAATAGGCACTATTGGTAATGGAGTTGGTAAATATTTCCCGAAAGCCAGACCCTGCAAGGTATTCTGCAGTTTTTTCAGTATAAGCTGCTTCATGCGCCAGGGTTTCCACCGAAGGTGAAATTGAAATTACGGTTGGTATTTCCACATTATCCAAACCATCAATACGCATAATTTCTTCCACAATATCGGCACCAATGCTGATATCGGGTTTGCTAAAGGGCACTTTAAAACGCATTTCATCATCGCCTTCTTTTATCAACTCAAAACCAAGACTGTGTAAAATATTTTTAATCGTATCACCATGGTAATTTTTGCCGCTCAGTTTTTTCAGGTAATGATATTTAAGAGCAACTTCTGTTTTTTCTTTAGGCGTTGGATACACATCAATGATATCGCTGGCAATAAGGCCGCCGGCAATTTCTTTAATAAGTGTTGCGGCTCTTTTTAAAACATTTACGGTGCTGCCAATATCAACCCCTTTTTCAAAACGGGTGGCAGCATCGGTACGCAGGCCATGCTTTAAAGAGGTTTTGCGGATGGTTGTGGGATTAAACCAGGCACTCTCTAAAAAAATATTTTTTGTTGCTGCCGTAACACCACTGTGCATGCCGCCATACACACCGCCAATACACATGGGCACCTCTGCATTGCATATCATTAAATCCTCTGCTAATAATTTTCTTTCTTTTTCATCCAGCGTAAAAAAGGAAGTTCCCTCAGGAAGATTTTTAATAATTACTTTTTTACCGGTAATAACATCTGCATCAAAAGCATGCAGCGGCTGGCCGGTTTCGTGTAAAATAAAATTAGTAATGTCAACAATATTATTGATTGGGCGCAAGCCAACACTTTTTAATTTTTGCTGCAGCCAGTCGGGGCTATCTGCAATAGTAACGCCTTCAATACTTACACCTGCATAACGCTGGCAGGCATCTTCATTTTCAATAACCACTTCCATTTGCAGGCCCTGGTTATCGGGTTTAAAATTATTTTTAAAAGGAGATTTTATAACCGTTTCTTTTTTATTGTGGTGCGATAAATAGGCACAAACATCCCTGGCAACACCCAAATGACTCATGGCATCACTGCGGTTTGGTGTAAGGCCAATTTCAAAAATATAATCATCGGTAATTTTAAAAAAGTTGGCAAGTAAAGTTCCGGCAGCAGTATCGTGGGGCAGCACCATAATGCCAGCATGGCTTTCGCCCAAACCAATTTCATCTTCGGCACAAATCATACCCTGGCTTTCCACACCACGTATTTTTGCTTTTTTCATCGTCATCGGTTCGCCAGTAAAAGGATAGATAGTGTTACCGATAGTGGCAACCACAACTTTTTGCCCTACTGCAACATTATGTGCACCACAAACTATTTGTAATTTTTCTGCCGCACCAATCTCTACCGTAGTGATTTTTAATTTATCAGCATCGGGATGTTTTTCGCAAGTCAGCACTTCGCCAATTACCAATCCCTGCAGTCCTCCTTTTACAGCCTGGTATTTGTGCAGGCTTTCTACTTCAAGCCCTATTGAGGTAAGTATCTTACTTAACTTTTCCGGTTCAATTGTTTCGGGGAGGTATTCACTAAGCCAGTTGTAACTAATAATCATCTGCCAATAAAAATTTATTATTAATGTGCAAAGATAGTTTTTTGATTGCTAAGGGCGATAAATGCAAAGTCTTATAAGCTACACATCAATTTTAAATAATGCAACACGTCTTATTAATCCATCGGTGCAAAAAAGAAAAATTTCTAATTCTCAATTGTTAATAAAACTATACAGAATGCGAATTTTATTGAATTTTGATGTGTTAATTTACTGTGAGTAATTTATCGTTTATCTTAATAAACTATCTTTGTTGTGGAAAAGGCTGTGGAAAACCTATGTAAAAAACATACTGGCTATTATGTGGATAAATATGAAATGAGTTTGATTATTCTTTTGCCGTTACCTTAGCCGCCCTGCATAAAATAACCCTAACAAGTACTGAAATTTAAACATGGAGCTTACAAATTTTAATAAAGATAAAAAGCTGCGCCGTAAAGCGCCGGTTGAACTGGGAAGCATGATGTACGGCAAAGTGCCGCCACAGGCAAAAGAGTTGGAGGAAGCCGTATTAGGAGCCATCATGCTCGAAAAAAGTGCCTTTGATACCGTGGTTGAAATTTTAAAACCCGAATGCTTTTATGTAGATGCCAACCAGCGTATTTACAAAGCCATGCAGGGGTTGGCCATAAAAAGTTTACCGATAGATTTGCTGACGGTTGTGGAGGAATTAAAATTCCGTGAAGAACTGGATGCAGTTGGCGGGCCTTATTATGTTACCAAATTAACCAATGCGGTTGTTTCATCGGCTAATATTGAAGCCCACTCAAGAATTGTTTTACAAAAATTTATACAAAGGGAACTGATACGCATCAGCGGAGAAATAATCGGCGATGCTTACGAAGACAGCACCGATGTTTTTGATATGCTTGATGAGGCAGAAAGCAAACTCTTCGAGATCACCAACAATCACCTGCGCAAAAACTTTGATAGTATTGATACGGTTTTGGTAAAAACCATTCAGCGTATTGAAGACATGCGCAACAGGCAGGAAGATATTACCGGCGTTCCAACAGGATTTCCGTCGCTGGATAGAATTACGTATGGATGGCAATCAACAGACCTGATTGTGTTGGCAGCAAGACCATCAGTTGGTAAAACTGCTTTTGCTTTGAATCTTGCACGCAGTGCGGCTTTGCATCCAACCAAACCAACTGCTGTAGGATTTTTTAGTTTGGAGATGAGCAGCTCTCAATTGGTGCAACGTATTTTAAGTGCCGAAAGTGAAATATGGTTAGAGAAAATTGCCCGTGGTAAATTAGAAGAGCATGAGATGAAGCAATTGTATAAAAATGGTATTGAGCGTTTATCAAAAGCACCCATCTTTATTGATGATACAGCGGCCTTGAATATTTTTGAGTTAAGAGCAAAATGCCGCCGTTTAAAAAACAAACACAATGTTGGCCTCATTATTATTGACTATTTACAATTGATGAGTGGTGCCGGCGAAAACCGCAATGGTAACCGGGAGCAGGAGATAAGCCGTATATCCCGTGATTTAAAAGGGCTTGCAAAAGAATTGCAGGTGCCCATCATTGCACTATCTCAATTAAGCCGTGAGGTAGAGAAAAGAAAAGAAGGTGCAAAAATTCCGCAGTTGAGTGATCTGCGTGAGTCGGGTGCCATTGAGCAGGATGCGGATATGGTTATGTTTTTATACCGCCCTGAGTATTACGATATTACCAGCAACGAAATGGGCGAAAGCAATAAGGGCGAAACTTTTGTAAAAATAGCCAAGCACCGTAATGGTAGTTTGGATACCATAAAACTGAAAGCATTATTGCATATTCAAAAATTTATTGAAGAAGAAGGCGGCAGCGATTTTGCCAGCGGCTTACCCGGCGGTAGCTGGAAACCGGTGAAGAGTGATGATGGCGACGGTGCAAAACTATACATACAAAAGGGAAGCAAAATGAATGATGGGGAGTTTGATGAGGATGCGCCTTTTTAAGAGAACCCCCTCCGCCCCCTGAAGGGGGAACTGACCATTTGGAAGATTAAAGTGAAGATGTTTGCGAAGATTTTTTATAATGATTTGAAGGAATGAAGAATTAAATTTGATTTTTCATTCCTTTTTTTATTTATGGCATTACCATTTTTTTATAAAGAAGATTTAGTTGCAACCAGTAACGATGTAGTGCTGGATGAAGCCACCAGCAAGCATATGGTGCAGGTGCTTCGTATGCAGAATGGCGAGCAGCTGCAACTGACAAATGGCAAAGGGATTTTATTTACTGCTGAAATAATTGACAACAATCGAAAAAGATGTGCTGTAAAAATTGTACAAACATTCGATATTCCACATTCGCTATTACACGTTACCATTGCTATTTCTCCCGTAAAAAACAACACCCGCTTTGAATGGTTTTTAGAAAAGGCAACAGAAATTGGGGTTTCAGAAATTATTCCACTGGTATGTACGAGAACCGAAAAGACGGTTTTTAAGTTTGAACGGATGAAAAGTATCCTGGTAAGTGCGATGTTGCAATCTCAACAAACATGGTTACCGGTTTTGCATGAGCCAACAAAATTCAATGAACTCGTTAAATCATCTGCCCAGCAGCAAAAATTTATTGCACATTGTATGGATGATGCTAAACGAAGTTTATCTGATTTAAATAACGAATCGCTTTCTTCTAAAATTATTTTAATAGGGCCGGAAGGTGATTTTACGGCTGATGAAATCAGCCTGGCATTACAACATCATTTTAATGCTGTTTCACTTGGCAATACCAGATTAAGAACAGAAACTGCCGGAATTGTGGCATCAACCTTACTTACGCAATATTAACCCCGAAAAGATCATTTTCATTTCAGATCCATTTTTAAAGCCTTGATGACAGCTTCAGACGCAGAAGCAACCCCGATTTTCTTATAGATATTCTTAACGTGTGTTCTTACCGTTTCATAACTTGTGCTTGTCAATTGTGCGATCAGCTTCAGGTGATTTGCCTCCCGCATTAATTTCAAAATATCCTTTTCTTTGCGTGTAAGCCCGTAATCAGTATCGGGTTTGTATACATCAGTTTTAATTCTGCTGTTTTGTATGATCTTCAATAACAATTGTTGCGTTTCATCAGTTTTATTTTCCAACAGGCTTCTGATTTTAGCCAAAGCAATAGCAGGCCCCTCACTAATATCTGCAATAGCGTCAATTCCTGTATACAGGGCTTCAGCGAGTTCAAAATCCTCACCTGCCTTGTTGGTTAGTAATAGAACAGGGCAACCGGGTTGTCTATCCTTTTCACATAAAATGTTAAAGCTGGCCGGGTCTGCGAGGAGCACTGCCGAAGTATTATTAACAGCCTCCACGTTGAGAGCAATCTCACACACTATATTCTTTTCTGAAGCAAATTCAATACTCCATTTCAGCGCTTCAGCTATAGCTGGCTTTTCATGAAGTATGTTTATATGTATTTTCATAATCAATAATATCCACTGATTTTTGCTTCGTCAATGATGTTTGAAAGCAAGTTGTTTAAATTACTAATATCTCCACCTACCCATGCGGCAGTAAAGAGCTTGAGCTTATCTGTTAAAAAAGGAGGCAATCTTTTTGCTTTGGGATGAAGTAAAAAAAAGATGAATTTACCTGCCTCGTCTGTATTATTTTTTTGTAATAATGCATCTACTAAAGGGAAGATGGACAGATAGTAAAGCACACTGGATTTCATCAGAAAATAAAATGATCTTCTTGCATAATCTTCTGCATACAGCCAATTCTTTCGGGTTGCATAAACCCAGGACAAGTTAGCTGTAGATACAGCATGGTAAACCTTATTACCTGTTTTCTCGGCCTTTTCAATTGTCATCCTGCTCCATTGCTCTGTCATGGATACATTATTCTGCATGCGGTAACCAATACCCATATAGGTGTAACAGATCATCAGGAAACCGTAATTTTTTTCACCAAGTATCTCTATGGCTTCAGTAAACAGTTTCCTGGAATCTGCAATTTCTTCTCTCCACAAATGCACAAAACCACCTCCTGTTATAGACATGGCAATGGTAGATGCATCACCCGTTTGTTTTGCAAGGTGCATATAGAACTGGCAATGAGAAACTGCTTCTTCAGGTAGCTGGTACCACCTGTACTTCAACAAAAAATGAAGTGATACCGAAAAATAAAAATCTATTTGCTGGGTAAGGTCATGCACGGATGAAAATAACTTACGCAATTCTTTAACGCACACCTCCACCTTATCAGGTTGCAGGCAAAAATAGGAAGCAAAGCAGCTTTGATTAAGTATCTGAAAATATTCTGTCTTTTCTTCCTGTGATGTAAGTGCTGTTTGACTTATCGTTTTTAAAGCAAGTTCAGCCTTTTCAGCGGCGCTTTCATGATCCCGCTGGTTAAGAAAAGATTGTGCGATCTTTCTAAGGCACTTAGCCTTGTAAAGATTATGCTGGTGCATTTCTGCCAGTTCATTCCATAATACCCTGCTGTCATCATGAAGACCATTTTGTTCAAGCAGATCAGCCAGGATCTCTTTTTGCTCTATTTGTGCATCAAGGGTTTTTGCGGCCGCCAATCGTTTGTCAGCTATCCGTAATTGTTCCTGTTCGGAGCATTGCAAATGAGATATATCAGAACGTATCACCCCCGAATTTATCAATTTGTTTTCACTAAAATAGCATTTACCTCAATTGGGGTATTGTTTTGATCCTCTTATGAATCTACATTTGATAAAAATATACATTATGAATATAGGAATTTTAGGATCCGGTATTGTGGGCCAAACGTTGGCGAGTGGTTTTGTTGCTAAAAGCCATACAGTAATGATGGGTTCCAGGGATGCCGCTGGTAGCAATGCCATAAAATGGGCAGAAACTAACCATTCGCAATACGGTACATTTTCAGAAACTGCAGCCTTTGCTGATATACTGTTTAATTGTACCATGGGTATTTTCTCACTCGAAGCCATAAAAATGGCTGGAGAAATAAATTTCCGGAATAAGATCCTGATTGATGTTGCCAACCCGATAGATTTTTCCCGTGGTATGCCACCCAGGTTAACGATCGGCAATGATAATTCCCTGGGTGAGGAAATACAAAAATTGCTACCCGAAACGAAAGTTGTGAAAGCACTCAATACAATCAATTATGAATTAATGGTAAACCCGGACCAGCTAAATAATGGCAATATCGACCTGTTTATTTGCGGTAATGACGAAGGGGCTAAAAACACAGTAACTGAATTACTTGTTAAAGAGTTTGCATGGAAAAGAGAATGTATTGTAGACCTGGGAGAGATAAAGCATTCTAGGAGTACAGAAGCTATGCTTTCTTTTCTTATCAGCCTTACCATGAAGTATGGGACTTTTAAAAACGGAATTAAAATACACCGTTGTTAACTTTTAAGAAAGTATATCAACTCATGCATGCTTAAAAATATGCAATTCCTCTTAACTGAACCGTCATTTCATCATTATTATCACGAATTATAATTTATGTTATGAAAAAATTATCACGCTTTTTTTGTCTTTTGACCGGGAAATATAAGATTACCCATTAAATGAATCACGGTTTATAGCCACCCGGTTTGAAGGCTGAACTGAAGTACAACAGCAGGCAAATGCGTATAAAATAAAACTCATGACGAAATATTTTTTATCATACTTCCTGGCATTGCTCACTTTTAATGGCATGGCTCAATCCTTTTCCATCAATACCGATGGCAGTACTGCCAATGCGTCTGCCATTTTAGATATAAAAAGTACAGCCAAAGGAATGCTGGTGCCACGCATGAGCAAGACAGAAAAAAATGCCATTCCATCTCCTGCAACGGGGTTATTGGTTTTTCAAAATGCACCGGATAGTATTGGTTTCCATTATTACAATGGCACAGCCTGGGTTTGGCTGGAAGTTTTAGGAAATGCAGCATGGAAAACAACAGGTAATGCTGGTACCGATACCGCCATAAATTTTATTGGCACTACAGATAATATGCCCTTAC